>CAMJDT010000009.1 GCA_946404495.1 uncultured Bacteroidales bacterium | reverse complement strand
TCCGAAATCACGGCTTTCTGCTCACGGATCAAGGCTGGATTTGGTCGCCCGCTTACGACATCAACCCATCTAACATCCGTTCACAGAGTCTGCTGATTTCACGAGACAGCAATGATGCTTCGCTTGACATTCTATTAGCAGCTTCCGGAGATTATATGTTAACGACAGAATTAGCACAAAGGATTATTGACGAGATTCAAACCGGCATGAAAAGCCGACAAACGATAGCACATCAGTGTGGTATCCGTCCCGCGGAGATGGAACGCTTCCATTTTTACCTCTAAGGGCACTTTCTTCCTCATAAATAAGATAATTATAGTGTCCAAAAAACGGGGTACACTACAAAAGTCTCGTAATTGGCTCGGAGATGGCTCGAGGATGTATAAGGAATATATAAACAATGTATAAGTAATCTACAAGGAATCTATAACGTTTGAGGCGGTTCGGATGGGGGATAGTGCAAAAAAAATGCATTGCACTTTTTGCACTATTTGCACTTTGGAGTACAGGTCGCATTCGGCAATAGGTTCGCAATGGTCAATACCGCTATGCTTAATTGACTGGCGACCTATGCCTTTGCTCTCCCCAAAAATCAGCAGATTTTTGGGGACCCCGGGGGTAGTGCAAAGCAAAAATTTGCATGAGAAAAGTGAGAAAAGTGAGAAAAGTGAGAATTGTGGGGCGGAAAGTGCCGAGTGAAAGGGACCAAGCTACAGTACAAGTAGGATACAAGCACGATACAAGTACAATACAAGATGGTGGTAGGAGGAGGGAGAAAGTGCAAAAGTGCCAAAAGTGTCAGGCGAAAATTTATCGAAATTCTTAGCCACAAGGGCACGATAATTTCTAAGAATTCTCACATTTCTCAAAATTCTTATCTCATAAATGAGAACGATTATTTCTCAGTGCAAAAATTTGCATGAGACAGTTGAGACAGTTGAGATAGTCGGATAGCCTGCAAATAGAAGGGATTACAAGGAAGTGTCTCAAGAGTCTCAAGAATCTCATGCAAAAAATTGAGACTCGGGATGACGGGATAGCGAGTGATTTCTTGAGATCACGAGATAGCGAGGTCTCGAGATATCGAGTGATTTTCGAGATGACGATGCGCGCGAAATGCAAAACGGACGGTAATACGAAAAACGACATCCCCGGTGCTGAGCAGCAGCCGAGGATGCGGTAAGTATATGCGTGTGCGACGCGGGGTATACGCGAGAGGCGCGGGTTCGCGGGTGCGAGTGTGAGCGCGGGCGCACACGTGCGGGTACATTATAGATATAAGATGTGAGACGGGGCAGATGGTACTACACGTGCAGGCGCTCCATGAGTTGGAGTTGCAGCAAGATCAATCATCAAACCTTCGCCCTGTAGGTTAAAGAGCGTAGTCTCAGGACTAATATATGTCAGTTTATTCGTCATCATTTGCTTTTAAACTATTGGTCGCTCAAAAAAGCGTGCAAAGGTACAACAAATTTTTGAACTGTGCAAATTTATTTTACTTTTTTACCCGTAGCATCGTACATTTGTCCGTCACGGAGGATATAAAGCTGTCCGTTGAGGAGGATCTTCTCCACTTGCGGCATCTCCTCACCCGATATAGCATCCGTACCTGTAGAGATCGCCGGAGCCTCAGCCGTCAGGAGGAGCGAGTAAGCGGAGTTGGTTCCACGCGTGAGGTCGAAGGTATATGCACTCTGAGAGAGGTTCCAGATAACAGCTCCGTTGTACATCAGGTAGAGCGAAGCATCTTGCGGTCCGCGAACGACATCAAGCGTATAGGTGCCGGTCTGAGAAGCATAGAGCGAGATAGGTATAATCGCTTGATCCGCTACGAGCGGAGCCTCTACATCGCAGAGTTTCTGTCCGTACGCGTCTGCCCAAATCTGAGGAACAACGGTCGAAACACCAAACTTAGCGAGGTCGTGACCTCTCTGATAGGTACTCAATGCATCTTCAGAAGCCGACAGATAAAGACGATCCGTATTGGTAGCATCGCCTTCAAGACCAAATTTGAGCAGATACTCTGACAAAGTGCGACCTATTGTACGTGTCGGGGCAGAATACAAATTGCTACCGTCCTCCGTGAAGATCATAGATGTAGCTGCTGTTACTTGCACAAAGATAGCTGTTCCAACAGGCAGGACTTCACGATCATAGCCTTCTAATACTGAGTATGAATTGGATGCATGATCATACACCTGAACTTTCGCGATGTGATCAGCTGTAAAACTTGCATGAGTTAGTGTACCGTTACCTATACAGTTCCAACCGATATTATCTTCTCCGCCTGTTCCACTATCCGTGGAGGTCATTGCCACAGATGCAGCATTCACAAAAGATGCATCTGAAACTTTTCGGAAACGATATAGAGGAGCTTCGTGATTAACCGTTATAGAATAGCACTTGCCAGGTTGCATTACTCCGTAGTATTTCTTCCATCCGTACTGATCGTTTGCACGAATCTCCTCGTGATAAGTCATGATTGCATAGTGTTGCTCCGTGCGGAGGTCATTCTTCCATTCGTTATCTTGGAAACGGCTAATGCCTGTTCTATTGTCCACGGGGAACGGAACGGTAAAGTCATACCAACCATAGGAGCACTCGACGGGATCCAGAACGAGGTCGAAGTAAGCGTCACCGCGCATGTCGAGCATACCCGGGTTGCTAATCTGGCCGGAGCTGGCAGTAACGTCCTTATTACCCAACGATGCCTCCAGATAGCAATCCTGGACTGAAAGGCTGCCGCGATTGCGGAGCACAAGTTGTCCGCCGTCCTTGACGCAGATATTACCATAATGCTCGCGATCGAAGGAATCGCCGTAGTCAATAATGAGTTTGGCATCCTTACTGATGGTGACGGTTTTGTTTTCGGCGATAGTAAGACTATTGAGCAAGAGTTCAGCTCCCTTCGGGATGATCATATTATCATTGACGATAGCATCAGGCGTACCTTCCGGGAAGATATTCCAGTTACTTGGCGTAATGGATTGATTATCTTGGGCTGCATTGGTGAATACACAAATAGATTCATCTTTAAGCATCGGATGAACTTTAGCATTGCCGTCTTGCGTCAGATGACTCTTTCCGTATAATGCCGGCAGATCTTCATATGCCATAGTGGTAGGAGCCAACATTTCGCCTGCAAGGTTCAGCGGACGAACGAATTTGCGTTTGCGATTGAAAGCCTTCACTGTACCATCGTTGAATGTACCACCTTCAATAATCGTGTTATAGGGCATACCAAGAGCCGCAGCACCGAGGATAGTACCATCGTTGATACGTACAGAGCCGTTCCACATCGGTGTATAGTCTTGCATATATGCGATTGCCATATCAATATACGCCGCATTCCTGAGGGTGAGTTGCGTACCATTGATGATGACACTACCGTTCTCGCTACCCAGGTCGATAGAGGGTAAGGCGTTGGCAGGAATGAGTGACAGTGCACCGGAAACAGGGACATCATTGGCAACCCATGTATCTTCAATCCGGAGTGCGGTAGGATTGGACGAGAAGCGCACCGCAGCTGCACTGGCAGTCAGGCTATTCGCTCCGCGCGCATGAAGCGTAACGGTATACGGATCAGCGGTTGCTGTAGAGTTGATATAGAGTGCATTGGAATTAGTCCATGCCTCAACGTTATCGAAATAGATGTCTGTCGTCTCGTTGTCCGAACCCGTCAGGCGGATCGGCGCATTGGTAGTGGAAAGGCTGGCAGGCAAGTAGCCGATAAAGCCAAGTTTCTTACCGGGAGCAGCGATATTCAAAGACTGAGTCGTAGCATTGAAGGTACGCTCATAGACGTACTTATTGCCGCTCGCCTTGTAGACGAAGCAAGGTGTATGCACATTGTTGTTTGCAATGTCAATCGTCGGAACGACGTAGCCTTTATTCGCATCCATTACCCAAGTACGTGGATTGGCAGCAGACTCTGTGACACCATATATATATAAGGTGTCGAATAGCGGAGTGCCGGATACGAAGCAATGACTGAAGTCGAAGGTTTCCGCCGTACGATAGCGCGTATCAGGTTCGGAAGCATGCTCCGTACCGGTTTGGAAGATAGTGTTGGCAGCAGTCGTAATTTCCGGCGTTGCGGACGAAACAGGCACATCCAGAGTCGTACCATCAGAAGCAGTAAAGGTCAATGTACCGCTTTGGTTCACATCGTTGCAACGCACGCGGATAGTATATTCACCAAACTGGTCTATGCTGACATTTTGGGTAATCTCATCCGCGTCCACATAGAATGCCGGGTTAGTAGAGGAAACAGCAATACTTCCACTCTGCACCTGGCACGTTCCTATCGAGGAATATGAGATTGTTAACTCTTGCGGCTCTTGCAGCGGATGCGTTGCATCGCCAAAGGCCAACGAATTCGGTTCAGCCGTAATTTCCTTCTTGCGCGTAATCTGCAAGTTTTGAATAAAGCCGGTAAAGTTACCTCTATATTCAATGCGGACATAACGGGTCGTAGGTTGCAGTTGCACATTGAACGATGTTGCTCCGTCTTGTGTAGCTATAGGCGTTGAGCCGAAATTACCGTCAACACTTTCAAACACCAGCCACGTATCGGCAGTCGGATTAACGGTATGCCATCCTAAGAGGTCAAATGAGACACTCTGCAAAGCGGTGCTAAATTTAATACTATCCGGCACACCGGTAAAAGATAAATCAATATACTTCGGTTCCCATTCGAACTCACCTTCACCTTTAATCAGATTCTTAATCTTATTCCATGAAACACCCGTCAAACCGTCCTGCCAACTACCTAAACCGATACCGACAACTTGCGTATATCTCACGTCAAAATTAGTCAGTGCTACACGATAGGTTGAATTAATTTCGCCACTAGAAGAATACCACGCATACGTTTCTTTGGAATTAACGATCATATCTAACGTTTGGTCTGTCACCGTAACAGGCAAGCAGATATTTACTCGGGGTTTAATCGTTACGTTCTTTACTGCAGTCTGGGATAGTGCATTATAGTTGGTCGTTGCGCCCAAACTTACGGTAATTCTTCCGGTAGCATCTTCCGAGACATTGTTTGTCGTCAAGACATTACCCGTTACGCTTAACTGACCGGTAGTACTGATTGTCAGTACAGCCTCGGGATCGGTGTTGGTCGAAACCACAAAGTTCGTATATTTGGAGTCTCCGCGCAGTACATCTCCGATATTCCATACCAGTTCGGGAGTCGCTTTATCCACATCTACAGCCACAGGGAAGGTGACTGATCCGAATTGATTGCGGTTGTTCGGGGTAAATATCACCTTATACTCTTTATGATGACCGGCTTTCGGCACGATGGTAGTATCCTCCCAAGTCAGTTTACCGGCAATTACAGTCGTATTAGACGGAGTCACCAACTTCACATCTCCGGTCAGTTTTGCTTCCGCAAGAGGCTGTCCGTAGGTAATACGTTGTGCTACTACGTCATCCCAGTTATTCGGCTTGGTACCACAGGTTCTAAACGTTTTGCAAACCGTATCAGATCTCATCCAGTTATCGTCACCGGCCTGATATGCACAAACAGTAATCGTTCTGTTTGCCATTCGTACGGTTAATATATTTTCATTTACTTCCGCTATATCAGCAATGGTTTCACCTTCGTGTATATCAGAATGTTCTGCATCGATATAATAGGTGATCGTCATTTCGGAAGTAGCTGAAGCATCGAAAGTCGTTCCGTCCGTATATTCCTCACTTTCATCCAGATTCCAAGTGAGCGTCTGATCTGCCTTTTCAACTGTTCCATAGATTTTCATATTAGTCGAATTATACCAATCACCATTGGTCGGCGTAAAATAGGCAGTATAACCCGTTGTATTCTTTGCAGGAACTAATGCATCATCACAAGTAAACGAGCCGGCAACAGTAAGATTCGGATTTTGCTTGTCGTCCTTAGCCGAGCCTCCGCTCCAGTGTTGGGATACTTTATCTCCGACTGCACATTCTTCATTATATTTCAAGTCAGTAGCGATCGTCGGCCATGTTACAACAGGTGTTACCTTATTGATGGTATATGTCACCTCTTTATAAGTTGAGTTATACCAATCGTTACCGGCTTGCGTAGCGCGGAGCGTTACTTGCGTATCATTGTTGTTACCTCCCTTCTTAATAGTTACTGCGCCATTATCAGCAACAGTTGCGATTTGATTATCACTGGTCGTGTAAGTAATCAGCAAATCATTAGCCTCACCGGAAGTATTATCCGTCGTATATGCTGCAAAAGCAGGAATGGCATCCGACGTCCAGTGCGTTTTTGCCGTCGTTGAGAAATTCTGAATAGTTTGATTACGCTTGATACCCGTTCCTGACAATGTTACGGTTGCCGTACTCGTTCCATCGGAAATAGTAATCGTTCCAGAATAACTGGTTGCTGCCTTCGGGCAGAAATAAACTACAAAGTCATAACCGGAAGCCATACCCTTCACACTTGCATCTGATGCATTACAAGCGCCCGTTCCATTATAAGCAAATTTATTGGCTCCTATCGCGTAAGTGTAGCCATCTTTACTATTTGTAATCTTGCCAGTCTTATTGCTACTTGTACCTAAACGCCATACTTCTGCATCACCGCTGGTCAATTCAACGGTAATGTTATTGTCTGTTAAGAATGAACGGAAATTAACCGTTTGAGCATTAGATGTCGTCCCCCATGTAACGCTGCCAAAACTCTTTGATATGCTCGTTGCTCCGTTTGCTTCACCATCCTTCACCAAACGAATATGTTTCGCCATCGGAACTTTTACGTTTTTTATGTAAACATCCCTAAGAGTATTGCCTAATGTATACTCATAATCAACAGCTACACTTGAAGTAGTTTGAGATATTCCGTCACCAGATATAGTTTGATAATTGTATGTATAAGTATACGTATAATAATACCAGTCTACTTTAAAAATAATTCCTGTAGTATAATGGTTTTTGTCTGTTTTAATCGATATATTCTGAGAAACAGCAGAAGAAACACCACCTACTTTCAATGTATAATTCGATACTCCATAATCGTAACTTTTAGGATCTGCTGAACTAGTGCTTACTATTGAGCTATTTTGATTATTTCCAGGAAGCTTTGATTCTAGACTAAAAGTACCATTATTTGGTATAAAAACATTACCGTATGTATGAATCTCGCCGCCGATAGCAGTTGAGCGTTTATATTCATTCATGTCATACAACGAATACCAAGTACCATTATCATACGTTTGTCCCCACGCACTCTCATTCACACCGAAGAGGGTGAAGGCTACGAGGAGGAGGGGGAGGAGGGAAGAAAGACGAGAGGGAGTCCCGAAGTGGTTCCCAGAGTTAGTTGTATTTACTGAGTAATTTTTCTTCATATCTTGCGTTTTTTTATAAGGTTATTGGTGATAGGTGAGTGGTTATTGTCTTGCCTATGCCAATTAACAGTTTCTATTTTAATTATTCTTTGTTTTCTAATTCCAATTTCGGTTGTTGTCCTCCGAAGAAACGTTTTGCGCTCAGCGGACTCACCACCTCTCTGCCTGTTTTGGCTTCCAATTCTTGGCGTGCGACTCTCGCCACTTCTCCACCCTCAGCCGCACATTGTTTGTTTTCATCCAACGTTTTCGGGTCGCGTGCCCTCGTGATACTTGTCGCGGATAGTTCCGCTAACATATTCAGCACAAATTCCTCGTTGGTCATATTGTCACGCAGATTCTCTTTCTTCAGCCCCTTAAACTTCTTATACTGCCGTGCAGTCTTTCCAGACCATGTCTGATAGATGATATCTGTCAGCGTTGCATATTCTTGCCCCTCTTGCACTCCGTGCTGATCCCACTGGTCTGTCAGGTCCTTGCGAATCTCAATACTCTTGAGGCGTTGGTTAATCCAGTTGTCTGAATACCCAAGGCGCTTATAATCTCGCAAAGCCTGCTGAATACTCAATTCCGGATCTTGCAGTTGATCCAAACGCTCCTTTGCTACTCGCGCCAGCCACAACTTAAAGGGTTCTGCCTTCTTAGAGGGTATCGATTGTATGAGTCGGAAGATCTGCTCCGCATCTGCTACATCGGTAAGACGTTTCTTACCATCAGCAGCAGTAAATTTCAACTGGTTACAATTTGTAACCGTTTCATTTCCCTCTTTACTGAGCCTATTCTTAAGTACCTTCCAATACGTTCTTGCATCTACACTATCCGTCAGCACAGCAATCACGTCCACTACCGAGAAGAACCATTTCTCCTGGTCCTCGTCCCAAGCGGTACGTATCCTCGCCTGCTCAAATAGTTTTATTGCTTCCTGTTGTGGCATTGTTTATAATGGTTATTGGTGATAGGTGAGTGGTTATTGTCTTGCCTATGCCAATTGGTAGTTTCTATTTTATATATGGTTATTATCTTTGCAGCTTGCTATACTTACTTAGTAAGTAAGCGTGATTGAATACGCAATGACGCATAGTAATCACGCTGCAAAATTACAACAAATTTCGCAACTGTGCAAATCTTCCGAGCTTTTTCCCAACGAATTAGAAGAGTTTATTAAAAATCGTATATTATTTTGCCAATTTGAGTTAGCAAATTTTGGGATTGGTCTTAAAAATGGGATATAAAGTTTTTTTGGAGATCTCGAGGTCTCGAGACGTCGAGATGTCGAGTGTTTTTTCGAAATCTCGAGATGTCGAGGTCTCGAGATATCGAGTGATATTTTTGGAGGTCTCGAGATGTCGAGTGGATTTTCGAGATCTCGATATCACGAGATCACGACGCGTCGAGTAATCGCGAAATTATTCACATTTTCTGGTTCCTTTACAATCGGGATAAGAGGGACAGCTCCAGAAGGGTTTGCCGGAATTGGAGCCTTTTTTGGCAAGACGTTTGACCATTGGTTTACCGCATTTAGGACAGAGAGGGACTTCTTCCTTCTCTGCTTGCTCGGCACGGTGTTGAAGACGTTCGGCAGTAAGGGCTTCGGTAAAACCACCTTGTTCGGTAAAGGATTGTAAGTTACTCTCAAGTTGCTTACTAAGCATCGTGATAAGTCGATCGCAGAGAACGAGTATACAGCGTGCTACCTGAATAGAATCATCTGATTTAAGCCACGCATCAAACTTATGTTTCTGAGCCAAGATATGCTTACTGCTTTCATAGAGGACATCTTCGGAGTAGGTGATACGGTCGAGTTGTACAGCCTTGAGTTGGAGAAACTCCGGAGAATGGATTGACCAAGGGTTTTGCTCGTGTTGGAGAAGCCAATTGAAATAGTCATTAGAGAGTTCGGTAAGGCTGGCACGAGCGACATCCGTCAGGCGCATTTCTGTTTCACGCGAAGTGTCATGCCGCGAGGAGCCTTCGGCGATGTTAGCCACACCGGATCGAGCTGCTTGGGTCATCTGGTCAAATTGGCGGCCGCAGGGATCGTTTCGGAGGTTAAGAAAGGTCTTGCAGAAGTCTTGCGTAGCGAGTTGGATGACGTTGGCAAAGACCCAGGTATTGAGCCAAAAATAGGTGGGGCGGCCGAATTTCATAAGAGACAGTTATTTTTGGAGATCTCGATAGTAGTTTATTCAATCTTATTGCCTAAGGCGTCAAATAGGCCATCGGGGGTGAGGATGTAGAGGCGGCCGTCGCGGAGGAGTTTGACGGGGGCGGAGAGGGACGAGGGATCGTCGGGAACGGACGGGAGATCCTTGTAGGGCAGGGGTTCGAGGATATCGAAGACGTACTGAACCGGCGGGGCGGCGTAGTAATTGGCGTCACCGTTCTGCGAAGCCGTAATAGTAGCCTTACCCTCAACGCGGCCGATGAGCCAGCTGCCCTCGTTGACATAAGCGTAGAAGAGGCTGGACGAGGTGAAGGATACCGGCAGACCGCTGGAGGCCGTAGCAGACAGTAAGATAGAATCGGCGACGTGTACGGAGAGTACGTCGGGATTCCAAGCGATGGTCTGTTGTGCACGGTCGACGATGACGGTCATGGTAGTCATCGAGTCGCAGCCGTACTGCGACTTGGTGGTATCGCGGAAGATGAAGGTACCGACCTCGAGGACGTAGCGTTGGCCTCTCCACCAGAAGACATCACCGTACTGCGCACGCATCTCGGGATGCAGGTCGTAGGTGGGACGACGGTGGATATTGAGCGTAATGATGGAGTCACCGTGTGCCTGCAGCGCCTGCGGACCGAAGCCGAGGGTATCCTTACCACAGTAGTGGTTGTCGATGACGACGGTGTAGGTGCCTTCGGCAGAATAGGTCTTACCGTAGTAATTGAAGGTCTCACCCGGGCAGAGGTTGACATCGAGGAGGCCGTAGGTGGTGGGCAGTACCTGGAGGTGCATCACCTCAAGACTGTCGCAGCCGTAGACGGTGTGGAGGAAGCGACCGCTGGTGAAGGTATAGAAGCCCGGAGCAAGGGTCGAGAAGTGCTCCTGATACCATGTCTTCTGGTGACCCTGCCGCCAAGTGAGATAGAAATGCGTGACGGGCGAGGGATTGACGGTGAGGTTCAAGACATAGACGGAGTCGGCATCGTAGCCCGAATAGAAATGCTTGGTCAGGACTTCGGGGAAGAAGCCGACAGAGTCGGTCGGCACAGGCATACCGCGCCAAGTGCGATAGGAGTTCTGGCAAGCATCCATCTCCTCAATGATGGTATACTGACGCGGATAGACGTGTACGTAGAGGCTATAGATGGAGTCACAGCCATAGACGGTAGTGAAGGTGTCGGCCAGATAATGGTCGAAAGGACGGAGATAGAGCTCGCGTCCGCGCCAACGGATGACATCGCCCTGGGTGATGGTATCGTAGCGTTCGGCACGGAAGGATGAGTGGGTCTCTACGTGCAGACGGATGATCGAGTCGCCGCCGAGGTAATTGGTGGTACGGAAGGTATAATCACCCGAGGTGGAGATGATCGTATCGCGGAAGTAACGCATTGAAGCTCCATCGCAGAGATAGGCTGTGTCGTAACGATAGGTGGTCGGTACCTCGTTGACGGTGAGGTAGAGGCGGTAGATAGAGTCGCAGCCGTGAGAGGTCTGGAGCGTATCGCTGATCCAAGTATCGCCTACGGGATAGGTACCGAGGTCGCGTCCGCGCCAAGTGTAATGCTGTCCCTCGTAGATGATACGGCGCGAGGAGTGGAAGAAGGTGGAATAGAACGCGAGGTGGAGCCGGACGATGGAGTCGCCGCGATAGATACTCTTCTCGGGCACGAGGATCGAATAGAGGCCGGAGTCGGTGTACTGGGTGTTATTATATAATAAGGTGTCACCCGGACAGATCGAATAATAGACATCGCCGTATTGGGTCTCGGGCGGGAGGATCGTAAGGGTCAGATAGAAGAGCGAGTCGCAGCCGTAGACGGACTTGAGGCTATCCCAGATGACGTAGGAACCCTCGTCGTAGCCGGAGAGTTGGCGTCCGCGCCATTTGTAGTTGGTACCCTGATGGAGGACACGGTTGGATCGCTTGCTATAGACGGGATAGTTGCGTACGTAGAAGGTGATGATGGAGTCACCATAGACGGTGTTGGGAATGACAAAGGGGTACGCACCGGGGCGCACCATCTTTTGTCCCATATAAACGGCCGTATCGCCCGGGCAGACATAGGCGGAGTCGAAGCCGTAGGTGTCGGGGCCCTTGGGGATGACGGTGAGGTTAAGGATGAGCACGGAGTCGCAGCCGACAGAGGATGTGAGGGTGTCGCGGAGTTCGTGGTCGCCAACCGAATAGGTGCTGAGATCAAAGTTACGCCAGTACTCGGGAGTACCAATCGCAATGGTCTTGGTAAAGGTGTTGGTAGAGGCAGGCAAGACGGTTAAGTGGAGCGTCACGATGGAGTCGCAGCCGTGAGAAGTCATGCCGGTAAAGTGGTAGTCGCCGGAGGTGGTCAGTTGGTCACAGTTCCAAAGGAAGGTCTGACCATGGCAAATGGTGACGTACTGATGTTTATCGGGATAGGATGTATAGTTGGTGACGGTAAGGGTCACGATAGAGTCGCCGCCGAGGTGGTTGCGACGGGTAAGGGTGACGGTGTGCGTGCCAACGGGATAGGTCTGTCCGTTAGCAGGATAGTAATAATTAGAGCCCGGGCAGCAACCGCCGGTAGCAGTGCCGTAGGTAGTGGGAGCCAGGACGCGGAGGGTGGTGGTGACATCGATCTCTGCATAGACAGAGGTGTTGGTCGGCGTGAAGTGGACGGAGAGATTGGTGTAGGTACCGGGAGCGAGCGAGACGTCGGGTTCGTTCCAAGAAAGCGTGCCGGGGGTACTACCGGAAGTGAGGGTCAGACGCGAGGTATGCGTCGTCGCCGGATAGGTAATGTCGGAGGCCGTGACGGTGACGGTAGGCAGGGTATTACCGATCGTAACCGTTCCGATACGGCGGAAGGGATAGTAGGTAGCATTGCCGGGCGTATATGCCTCGATGTCGCAAGTACCGCTCTTGAGCGCCTTCATGGAAGCGTTGACCGTCGAGAGGTCCTTAGATGTATAGGCAATAGTCTGAGCGGAGGCGGCAGTCGCCATATTAGCGAGCGTCTCACCTACCGTAAAGTTGGTATTGACGAAGGTGATGGCATCGACCTGCTTGAGGGCGCTGATTGCCGTGGCTATATCAGAGGCCGTGAGGGCAGCGTTGAGTTGCGTAACGATGGTATTCAGTGCGGTGATGACAGGCGTAAGGTCGCCGTCACCAAGGTCGGAGGAGCGAACAGCAGTGACCTGATCGAGTGCTGCGAGATAGGGAGTGCCGGTAGCATCGGCCGATTGGATGGCATTATCGAGGTTGGTGGTCGCCGTATTGAGGTCGGCAATCGAGGTAGTCACCACGTCGGGCGTCAGGTTGTCGTAGGCGTGGAGGAGGTCATAGACAGCCGTGGGGATCGTACCGGCAGTATAACTCTGTGCGGAGGTACGCTTATCGGTAAAGGCCTGAAGGGCAGTCTGGTATTGAGCCGGATAGGCATCTGCGGCGGCTTTGGCAGCGACGAGGTTGTCGTAAGCGGTCTGCACCTGAGCGGCGGTGGACGTCTTAATATTGAATGAGGGCGTCATCGCAGTTGCCAAAGCTGCGTAAATGTCCTGATGTACCGTGGTGGAATACGAGGAAAGATTGACTGATTCTTTGAGTACATCGAAATCATATATCAACCAGTGAAGGGTATATTGGTTTTGGGAAACGAGGTACCACTGGTATTCAGCACCCGTTTGCGTTTCCAACTGACCCAACACATTCGCTGCTGCATCATATCCTCCACTTTCGTATTTCAGGGCAGCATATTTGGTACCTAAAAACTTATACTTGCCATGAATATTCCAATAGGTATTATCCATCAAGGTCCAGACGAGCGTAGTACCGTCGGTGGTACTTTTACCTACAGGGCCACAAGAATGCGTTTGGTAAGAAACCACATATTTTGTTCCTGAATAGGTCTGTCCCTCATTACCCTTGGTAATCGTAAACAAAGAAGGCGTTGCGGTTTTCGTAGCCACAACCACACTGCTATTACCTGCTTCCATGAATCCGCTTCCGTTCGCGGAATAGATATAGTACTGCCCGTTAGCAGTGATGGAGGTAACATCGTTATACCACGCAGGCTGGGATGCAGCAAATGCAGCAGTCATCACTCCGAGTAAGAGGGCAAAGATAGCAGTTATCCGTTTCATATATTCAGGCATTTTTAGTCACATTATACAATTAGCGGGCAAAGATACAACTTTTTTTTCATTTACGCAAATAAAAAATGACTTTGCGTACGTTTTTTCATATTTTTCGTCCTTTTAGTTGCATATGTGCGAAAAAAATGCTATCTTTGCAGCCTATTTTGACACCATAAAAAAGATGAGCTTTACACACCTACACGTACACTCGCATTACAGCATATTGGACGGTATGTCGAAGGTCCCCGATCTGGTCGATAAATGTCTGAAGACGGGCATGAACGCTATCGCCCTGACCGATCACGGCAATATGTACGGCATCAAGGAGTTGCTGGATTACTGCAAGAAACTGAATAAGAAGAACAAGGAGAGTTATGCAGCGGCGCATGAGGGCGACGCTACGGGTTTTGTGCCGTTTAAGCCGATAGTAGGTGTGGAGGCGTACTGTGCGCGTCGCGGAAGGCTGATGCGGGACAAGGACCATAAGTCGGTAAGCGGTGAGGGTCGCACGTTTGTGACCGATATGTCGGGTTGGCACCTGATACTGCTGGCCAAGAACCTGACGGGTTACAGGACGCTGTGCAAGTTGGTGTCGGAGAGTTTTATGGACGAATCGTTCTACCGGACGCCGCGTATCGACAAGGAGCTGTTGGAGCAATACCACGAGGGGCTGATCTGCTGTTCGGCTTGTCTGGGAGGCGAGTTACCGCAGAAGATCATGAGCGGTAAGATGGACGAAGCGGAGGAGACGGTTAGATGGTTTAAGAACCTGTTCGGCGAAGACTACTATATCGAGCTGCAGCGCCACGAGACGCAGAAGCCGGGCGGCGATCAGTTGGTGTATCAGAAGCAGCGGGAGATCATCCCTACCCTCATTGAGTTAGCGAAGAAGTATGATGTCAAGATCGTCTGCACGAACGATGTGCACTTCGTGGAAGAAGAGCACGCGGAGGCGCACGACAGGCTGATCTGTCTCAGCACCAACCACTTCATCGACGATGCGGATCGAATGCATTATACCAAGCAGGAATGGCTCAAGACGCCGGAAGAGATGGAGGCCATCTTCAGCGACCTGCCGGAGGCCTTGGAGAACACGCAAGAGGTAGCCGATAAGGTGGAGATATACGATATCGACTCGCCGCCGATCATGCCTAAGTTCCCTATTCCCGAGTCATTCGGAAAGGAAGAGGACTACGGCAGCCGACTGGAGCTGGAGGCTGCGTACCTGAGACACCTGACGATGGAGGGAGCGCTGCAGCGCTACGGCAAGGAGCGACTGGAGACGGACGAAGTGCTGAAGGAACGAATCGAGTTTGAGTTGAATACCATTAATTCGATGGGATTCCCGGGTTATTTCCTGATCGTAATGGACTTTATCCGGGCGGCGAGAGAGGAGTTAGACGTAAGTGTCGGTCCAGGAAGAGGAAGTGCTGCGGGAAGTGTGGTAGCGTATTGTCTGAAGATCACGGATCTGGATCCGCTGGAGTACGATCTGCTGTTTGAGCGTTTCCTGAACCCCGACCGTATCTCCCTACCCGATATCGATACCGACTTCGACGACGAAGGTAGAGGCAGAGTGCTGGACTGGGTGAGTGAGAAGTACGGAAGAACGCACGTAGCGCATATCATTACGTACGGCGCGATGGCCGCCAAGTCGGCGATCGCGGATGTAGGTCGCGTGCAAAGGGTGCCGCTGGAGACGGTGAATAAGCTGAAGGCGTATATCCCTGATCGCGGGTTCCCCGATAATATCAAAGACGAGAAAGGCAAGAGTCCGAAGGTGAACCTGAAGAACTGCTATAAGTACGTGCCGGAGCTGAAGGAGCAATACGAGGGTCCGGACCGGGATATGCGCTCGATGCTGAGTTATGCCTCGGAGTTGGAGGGCACGATACGGCAGGTGGGCATACATGCCTGCGGTGTGATCATCGGAGCGGATGATCTGACGAAGTTTGCTCCGCTGAGCAGCGTGGAGGATAAGGACAGCGGTCAGCGCGTGCTGGTGACGGAATACGACGGGCACGTAGTGGAAAGCGTGGGACTGATCAAGATGGACTTCCTCGGACTGAAGACGCTGACGATCATCAAGGAGTGCCTGAAGAACATCAAGAAAGCGCGGGGCGAGGACGTAGATATCGACCATATCTCGAAGGAGGATCCGGAGACGTATAAGTTGTTCCAGGAAGGAAGGACGATCGCAGTGTTCCAGTTTGAAAGTCCCGGGATGCAGAAATACCTGAAGGAGCTGAAGCCGACCGTTATCGGTGATTTGATCGCCATGAACGCCCTGTATCGGCCGGGACCGATGGAGTATATCCCGTCGTTCATCCGCCGCAAACACGGTCAGGAAGCAATCACGTACGATATACCGTGCATGGAGCAGTACCTGAAGGATACGTACGGCGTGACGGTGTATCAGGAGCAGGTGATGCTACTGAGCCGACTACTGGCAGGATTCACGAGGGGACAGAGTGACCAGCTCAGAAAAGCGATGGGTAAGAAACTGATGAACGTGCTGCAGGAGCTGAAGAGCAAGTTCATGGAAGGCGGCAAGCAGAACGGTCACGACGAGAAGATACTGGAGAAGATCTGGAAAGACTGGGAGGCCTTTGCATCGTACGCATTCAATAAGAGTCACGCGGCTTGCTATGCCTGGGTAGCGTACCAGACGGCGTACCTGAAGGCGCACTATCCGGCGGAATTCATGGCCGCCAACCTGACGGTAGTGAAGGACGATATCAAGGAGGTGACCAAGTTCATGGACGAATGCCGGGCGATGAAGATTAGCGTGCTGGAGCCGGATGTGAATGAGTCGGAGTTGAACTTCACGGTGAATAAACACGGCGATATCCGCTTCGGACTGGGAGGTATAAAGGGCGTAGGCGAAAGCGCTGTGGAGCATATATTGGAGGAACGGGAGAAGAACGGTAAGTATAAAGATATATACGATTTCCTGGAGAGAGTAAACCTGCAGGCCTGCAATAGGAAGACGGTGGAGAGTCTGGCGATGAGCGGTGCGTTTGACTGCTTCGACGGGCTATACCGGGAGCAACTCATCGGCTACAACGACAAGGGTGAACAGATGCTGGACGTACTGATGCGGTACGGTAATACCTATCAGGCCGACAAGCTACAGCAGCAGAACTCGCTCTTCGGCGATCTGGGAATGTCGATGGCTATCTCGAAGCCCGAGTTGCCCAAGGCGCAGCCGCTGTCGACGATAGAAAGACTGAATATCGAGAAGAACCTGATCGGTATCTTTCTGAGCGCACACCCGCTGGATGAATACGAGTTTGAGATCAACGAGCTGTGCAACATCACCGCGGTGGAGATGACGCGATTCGACAGCATCCGCAAGCCCGACGGACGCAACGCTGAGAGTGCGGCTACGCCGGAAGAGGGCGAGGAGGAGAAGGAGAGCGCGATTGATTTCCTGAACAGGCTGAAGAATCGTCCGTTGCACTTCGGCGGCATCGTCACCTCGGCCGAGAAACGCACCTCACAGAAGGGCAATCCCTTCGGCAGCTACGTAATAGAGGACTACAGCGGAAGCTATAAGATGGTTCTCTTCGGCGAGAGCTACAAGAAGCATGCTCCTATGCTGATTCCAAACGCCTATGTATGCATAACGGGTCAGATCCAGCAGCACGGCGCCGGGCAGAAGTGGTTTAAGGAGAAGAAGATGGAAGAGGCGGAGTACGAGTTCCAGGTCAGCCAGGTAGATATGCTCAAGGAGGTGCAAGAGAAACGGCTGGAGTCCGTTACGCTGGAGATCCCGATCGAACATATCGACAGTACGCTGACCGATGAGATCGCGGAGCTGTGCCAAGCGCATAAGGGGCAGAAGTTGCTACGCGTAACGGTATACGACGAAGCCAAACGGCACAGCGTGACGCTACGCGTGCAGGGCAGCGGAATCGAAATGAATCATAAGTTGTATCACGAACTGAAAACGAAAGAGGCAGACGGAGTATGGACCATCAAAGTTGCACAAAAGGGATAGTCCTTATAATAATGGTGTGCGCGCTATGCGCGTGTACGCACACGCGTAAGGAGATGCCGCTGCCGGAAGGCAATCGGTACGCGCGGGGATTTGTGGTAAAGGACTCGGCGGACTGCAAGGTAGCGGATATCTATTCGCCGTGGAACAGAGAGACGGTGATGCAGCATGTGGTGTTTCGGCCGGAGAGGAAACGCGGGGCGGAGCTTAGATTGGCGACGACCAGTTGCACGCAGGTAGGGATGCTGGATGCCGTAGGTATGAAGGACTGCATCGTAGGCGCGAGTACGAGGGAGCTGGTGTACACACCGCTGAGCGATGAGGTGCCCGATCTGGGGGCGGATATGTCGCCTAAGTACGAACAGATCGTGGACGTAAAGCCGGATGTGATGCTGATGGTGTCGTACGCAGAGGATAACCCGATGGCAAGGCAGTTGAGCCGGCTGGGAATCGAGTACGTCTTCATCAATGAATGGATGGAAGATCACCCGTTGGGCAGAGCGGAGTGGATACGGCTGGTGGGACTATTGACGGGCAAAGAGGCAGAGGCGGATAGCCTGTTTGAGGCAGTATGCAGTAAGTACGAGGCCTTGGCCGCGCAGCCTATTGAGGGAGAGAAGCGATGGATCTTCTCGGGTCAGGACTTCAGAGGGACGTGGTATGTACCGGCCGGCGACACGTATATGGGTCAACTCTTCCGCGATGCGGGCGCCAATTACCGCTACGACAGCGACCGGAGGGGGCAGAGTATTCCGCTGACGCTGGAACAGGCATTGCAGGATTTTAGTGAGGCGGATGTGTGGGTAGGATGTACGGCGAAGAGTCGGAAGGAGCTGCTGATGATCGACGAACGGCACAGTTGGCTGAAGGCGTTTCAGGAGGGTGAGGTGTATAATTTTTACCGCCGCAGCACGGAAACGGGCGGAAATGACTTCTGGGAAAGCGGAGTCGTACATCCGGAAGAGATACTGATGGACTTGAGACAACTATTGTATCCCAATGAAATGCCGGAGCGGGAATTGCGTTTTGCCCAAAAATTGCCAAATGAAATAGGCAAAAAAGAATAATCGTATTTAAAAATTGTACTTTTTCTACTATTTTATTTGGTTATATCGAAAAAAAAGGCTAATTTTGCAGCCGTTTTTGAATAAGACAACTAATAAACGATAAAAAGACAAAGAAGTATGAAGAAATTTTTACTTATTGCTGTTTTGGCTATTGCAGGCGCAACGTTCGCCTATGCACAGCCTCGCGCAATCGGTGGCCGTCTCGGTTACGGCGCTGAGTTCAGTTATGAACATCAACTGGGTCAGAACATGATCAGCTTGGAAGTCGGTGTTCCCTCTTTCAACCGTCTGGAAGCAGCCTGCACGTACGACTGGATCGATCCGTTCGGTGCAACTGTACCTTGGAATGAAAAAGGTGAATGGCACTGGTATATGGGTGTCGGTGGTGCTGTACAATGGTCATGGCAAGTTACCAATGCCGCTTTCATAGGTGCAGCCGGTCGTTTCGGTATTGAATACGACTTCTGGTTCCCCCTGCAACTGTCGTTGGATTTCCGTCCCACCCTGGGTGTAGCATTTACTCCCGGTGCAGCCGCATTCGGCTATGACGTATATTGCGGTGGTCTCGGACTTGGTATCCGCTACAAATTCTAAAACATCGTAAGGGCTTCGCCCACGACGTAATTGCTGCCGCCGATGAAGATGATATCTTCGTCGGTGGCTTCTTTTTGGGCCTGACGGACTGCGCTCTCGACGGAAGCAAAGGCTCGCGCCGGACGCCCCCATAGTTCGCACATGCGCGTAGCGGGAATGGCGCGGTGGGTCTTAGCCTGCGTGAAATAGTAAATAGCGTTCTTAGGGAGGAAAGACATGACTACGTCGACGTCTTTGTCATCGACCATCCCGAAAACAATGCGCAGTTGACAATTGACAATGGACAATTGACATTTTTCCTCTTGCAGTCTCTTGAGTTGTTCGGCGACGTAGCGGAGTCCGTGGGAGTTGTGGCCGGTGTCGCAGATAGTGAGGGGGCGGGAGGAGAGGATTTCCCAGCGTCCGCGGAGGCCGGTGAGGGTGCAGACGCGGGCGAAGCCTTCGCGGATGGCATCGCGGGTGAGGGGGAGTCCTTGTGACTGCAGTTGCCTGAGCGCCACGTAGGCGGTCTGCATGTTTTTCTCCTGGTAGAGACCGTGGAGTTGGCACTCGGGGATATCACGGAGTCGGCATTTACGGAGGAAGCCGCATTGGTCGGCAAAGAAAAGGCGGCAGTCGGTGGTCTCGAGTCCGTGTCCGAGGATACCGCATTCGCGGGCGCGATCGAGGAAGACGGGCATTGTCTCGGGGTCGGTTTCGCCGATGACACAGGGAACGCCGGGTTTGATGATACCGGCTTTCTCGAAGGCAATCTTCGGGAGGGTGTCGCCGAGGAACTCGGTGTGGTCGAGGCCGATGTTGGTGATGACGGAGAGGAGGGGAGTGATGATATTGGTGGAGTCGAGACGTCCGCCAAGGCCTACTTCGATGACGGCGATATCGACTTGTTGCTCGGCAAAGTACTGAAAGGCGAGGGCCATCGTGGTCTCGAAGAAGGAGGGCTTGAGGGCGTCGAGGAAGGCACGGTTTTCTTCCACGAAGCGCACTACTCTATCCTCGGGAATCATCTCACCGTTGACACGGATGCGTTCGCGGAAGTCAACGAGGTGGGGCGAGGTATAGAGACCGGTACGGAGACCTGCGGACTGGAGGGAGGCGGCGATAAGGTGGGAGGTGGAGCCTTTGCCATTGGTGCCGGCGATATGAACCGCGGGGAAACGACGATAGGGATGGCCGAGGTGGTCCATCAGGGCGAGGGTGTTGTCGAGACCGGGTTTATAGGCAGCGGCCCCCACGAGGTGGAAGGCCGGCTGCGAGGAATAGAGATATTCTAACGATTCTGAATAAGTCATTTATTGATGTTCTTGGCGGTAGCGGATGACGTAGTCGAGGTTCTCCTGCGAGAGGCGGGTGCGAGGATGCTGTTTGCCGAGGACGCGGGTGAGGATATCGACAGAGCGGCGGAAGAACTCTTCGGATTTCTCGAGGTTATTGCCCACGAAGGCCAATGAGCCGAGGTTGGAGAGGGCGATACCTACGTGGTAGTCGTTCTCGCCGTAGCAGGAACGGAAGAGTTTGTAGCTGCGCTGGATATAGGGTGCGGCATCCTTGTAGCGCTTGAGCATCAGGAGGTTGGAGGCGAGGTTATTGCAGGCATTGGCAATCTTGGGGTCGCCCTCTTCGCAGAGTGCCTCGTAGAGAGAGAGTGCCTGTTGCATGAGGGGGATGGCCTCGTCGTAGCGTTGCTCGTGGAAATAGAGCGCCGCGAGGTTGGTGTAGCTCTCAGCCATAGGTTGGCTCTCCTTGCCGGCGATTTTCTCGCGGAGGGTCATGGCCTCCTGGCAGTAACGGAGGGCAGATGCATAGTCGCCTTTGTATTTGTAGACCTCACCTATCTCACTCAGGGCGGTAGCTACGTCGCCGTATTCGGGTCCGTTCTGGGCTTTGGCTACGCGGTAGGCGCGCTGGAAATAACGGAGGGCGCGGTCGTAGTCGGCGCGGAAGATCATAACGAACTGTCCGGCCTGGAGTTGGTACTCGGAGTTGAGGGTATCGAGTTCGGCACGGCGGCAGATATAGAGGTCGGCGGTGTCGTTGTGGAAACGCTCGACAGCGATGGTGAAGAGGGAGTAGTAGTCGTCGGCGAGGGCGCGACGTTTGTTCTGTTCCTCGGCTTTCTTCTGGGCGAGTTGCTCCATCCGATGCTTGAGTTCCTCCTCCTCTTGGGCATTTTTCTCGGCGAGGGCATTGAGTTCGGCCTCGCGTTTGTCAACATCACCTTTGGCCTTAATGAGGCGTTCGGCTTCGTCGAGGTTACCGGATTCGATGGCTTCGTTGATTTGGATGGTAGCTTCGTCGAGCGAAGAATAGTCGGTGACGGCATAGCGGCGCGCCATTTGGGAGAGGAGTTGGTCGAAGCTGGTCATAGACTGCTCGAGTTGCTCCACGCGGGCCATATATTCATCTTCGGTCATCTTGGCTTCGGCGAGTTGTTCCTCCAGTTCGGCGAGGCGTTGGTTGTAGTTCTCCTCGAGGTTCTTACGCGCTTTGGCCTCAATAGCGGCCTTGTCGGCCTGGAGGTCGGCGCGGCTGACCATCAGGATCTCGAGCGGCACCTGTTCGGAATACGGCAGCCGGCGTCCCTTGAGTTCGGTTTCGCAGAGTTCGTAGCCTGCCTTGAGAATCATCTGCAGAGCATAGGGTTCGCCCGGGTTGATACCGGGGAGGAGGAGTTGGAACTCACCGTTGGCGTCTGTCTTGACGGCGTTGTTATCGCCCTGCACGCGCAAAGTGACGTCGACGAGACGTTGGGGTTCGCGGTTGGGGCGCTTGATGGTGCGCACGAATCCGGGTTGGTCGGCCAAGACAGCGACCGATGAGAGAATCAGGAGGGAGAGGATAAGGCGTTTCATATCAGTAGGCTATTAAAACATTATTCTTACCACAAGGAGTATAGATGGTATCCACATCGAGTTGAACGGGCGCCGTAACGGGATAAGCGGTGCGTTGCTCGGCAAGGGGGATGAAGATATCGAAGGCGCCCTCGGCGTCGGTGACAGCTTCGTGTCCATCGATGAGGAGGCGGACGTTCGGGAGGTTGCGCTCCTTAGAGATGGAGAAGAGCGAAGCGCGCACGCGGCCATATACCTCGGGATCGCGTTCGAGCGGGAGGGTTAATTCTGAGGTCAGGGTGAGCGTCGTATCGAGGGCGATGTAGTCGCGACAGGTCATTGTGAGGCGAGCGGGCTTACCCATCAGGCGTGCGGGGATGTCGAAATAGGTACCGGAGGGATTGTCGTTAGTGAGAGTAAGGGGCACATCTTCCTGCTCGAGGTGGAGGATGACTTCGGCCTCGTAGGCTGCGGGGAGGTTGGTGTTTTGGATACCGACCGGCGTAAGGGTCATCTGAATATCTTGGGGACGGTTGAGAAGCCAGGTTACGATGAGAAGTCCGATGACAAGGATGACGCTGAGGATCGAGAAGACGGTCTGACGAATGATCTGACGACGACGGCGGTTCCAGAGTTGGTCGTAGTTGACGTCGAGCATTCGGCTGACGACTTGCATGATGGCGCGTTGGCGCTTCATCCGCTTGGAGCCGGAGCCTTCCTCGTTGAGGTTGACGCCGAGTATCTCATGATCCTCGTCGATATTGTCGGAGTGCGGGAAGTACTTATGGATGACCGGGTGGAAGCACTCCGTGGCGGGGTCGCCGCTGTAGGGACGGCCGTCCACGATGATCGGGATGATACGGTCGCGACGTCCCATTAGAACGAAGTTCTCGATCTCCTGACCTACCCACTGCGATTGGGCGCTGCGAGGCGAGCAGATGACGAGCAGGTACTTACTCTGCTCCAGCTTGGAGCGCAGTTCCTCCTTGAGTTCGTTGGGCTGGATGTCCGTGTGATAACGGAACAGCGGGCGGATGCGCGTTTTGGGCGCTTGGGGGTTCTTTTTCTGGAGGACGGCCGGCAGGCGGTAGGCCTCGATTTGCTGCTGGACCCATTTGGCCCATTTCTCGTCGCTACTGCGGTAGCTGACGAAGGCATAATATTGGTATTCTTGTTCCATAGTATCTAGTGTTCTAGTGGACTAGTGGACTAGTGAACTAGTGTTCTAGCGGGCTAGTGAACTAGTGTTCTATCGGGTTAGTGTAGGATTTTATATATTAGCTCTTTCCAGAGGTCGGGGTCCTTGGCGGAGGGGTTGTTGATACCCTTCATGCGGGCGTCGGTATCCCGGAAGTAGCCGATGATGCGGAGTGTCTTCATCGCCGAAAAGCGGCGGGCGGCCGTGGCGTAGTCTTTGGCAAAATAGGGGCTAATGCCCAGGGCGGAAGCTACGGCGCGTTCGTTTTTGTCAGGCAGGTAATGGTAGAGCATCAGGTTCTGGAAAAAAGAGAAGAGGATGCCTAACTCCTTGATCATAGGGTGATCTTTGGAGGTAGCGAAGTACTGGGTGATGCGATTGGCCTTGAGCACATCGCCTCGGACGAGGGCGTCCTGGAGTTCGAAGACGTTGTAGTCCTTGCTGATGCCGACATTGCGTTCGACGAGGGCCATATCAATCTCGCGGCAGTCAGCGGGACGGCCGATGAGGAGTTTGTCCACCGCCGAAACGATAGAGGAGAGGTCGCTACCGAGGTAAGAGGCCAGTTGTTCGGGGACACGGTCCGCGATACGGAGGTTAAGGCCTTCGTCCTTAAGGCGGCGCTGCATGTAATCGCGAATCCAGCCGGCTACTTTGTAGTCACGGAGTTTCTCGGAGACGACCTGTACCCCACCCTTCTTCTCGAAGGACTTCCAGAGAGCGAGGCGTTTGTCGGGTGCGCCGTACTTATGGCAGATAGCGAGCAGTGTGCCGGGCTGGGGGTTATCGAGATAGAGGGAGAGGGCATCCCATTTCTTGATGGTCTGTGCTTCCTTGACGAGGACGATCTTGGTGCCTCCCATCATAGAGAAACCGCGTGCAGCCGCAATGACCGGAGCTATGTCTGCGCCGGCGAGGTCACGGCCGTAGATGACGGTGAGGTCGAACGCCGCAGCGGCTTCGTCGAGGATATTATGCTCGATGAAGTCGGAGACGAGGTCGATGTAGTAGGGTTCGTCGCCCGACAGCAAGAGCACCGGCGGGTATTGGCCGGATTTCAATTGCCGCAATATGTCGTCAGGGGTAGTCATTTCGCAAAGCATCGCGTATATGCGCACGCATATGCACAAAAATCGCATATGCACAAAAATCAGGCAAAGGTAGTGATTTTTTTTGAGATACACAAATTATCGGGGAGATTTTTTGCTTTTTTCGCACATATTAGGTGTTTTTAGCAAATGCGTCGCATTTTATAGGGGAAACGGGTGTGTGCCAAAAAAGGGGTACAGCTCAGGGAAATGGATGCTAACGGTCGGCTATCGTTTACGTGTCGTTTACGTGTCGTCTACGTGTCGTTTACGTCTCGTTTACGTCTCGTTTACGTGTTTTACGGCGAAAAAGCGGGTAAAAAAGTTATCGGGATGACATAAAGAAACGGATGACGGGATGACGAAAAGTGAAAAAAAATTGCATTTTTTTCGGCAAAAGCTTGCATATTCCAAATTTTTGTAGTAATTTTGCATGCCAAAATGGCAGGAGGATATGACAAGACAAGAATAAGAGGATAAAAGGGAAAGAATAAGAGGATAAAAGGGAAAGAATAAGAGAATAAAAGGAAAAGCATAAGAAGATGACAACACAAGATTTACAGGCGATAAAACAGCGGTTCTCGATCATCGGGACGAACGCGCAGATGAACCGTGCGATAGAGATAGCCGTACAGGTAGCAGCAACGGATCTGAGTGTGCTGGTGACGGGTGAGAACGGTGTGGGAAAGGAGTTCTTTCCTAAGATTATACATGCGTACAGCGCGCGTAAGCACGGTCCGTATTTTGCCGTGAACTGCGGCGCGATACCGGAAGGGACGATTGACAGCGAGTTGTTCGGTCATGAGAAAGGTGCGTTTACGGATGCGAAGTCGGAGAGGAAAGGTTACTTTGAGATCGCTGACGGCGGGACGCTGTTCTTGGATGAAGTGGGAGAGTTACCGTTGCCGACGCAGGCGAAGTTGCTGAGGGTGCTGGAGACGGGTGAGTTTATACGAATGGGAGCGTCGCAGGTGCAGAAGACGAATGTGCGGGTAGTAGCTGCGACGAATCAGGATCTGCCGAGAGCGATACGTCAGGGACGCTTCCGTGAGGATCTGTATTACAGGTTGAATACGGTGGAGATCAAGGTGCCGGCGCTGAGGGAGAGGAAAGAGGATATACCGCTGCTGTTCAGGAAGTTTGCCTTGGACAGCAGTCAGAAATACCATATGCCGACGATACGGCTGAACGAAGAGGCTACGGAGATGCTGAAAAACTACTACTGGAACGGTAATATCAGGCAGCTAAAGAACGTAGCGGAGCAGATATCGGTGATAGAGACCGACCACGAGATCACGCCGGCGATACTAAGTAAGTACCTGCCTAAGAGTGAGGCGGCGAGCGGGTTGATGCTGTTTGGCGACCGTCCGACAGGCGATCCGTACATGAACGAAAGGGAGATGCTGTATAAGGTGCTGTTTGACATGAAAAGGGATATCGCAGAGCTGAAGCAGCAGGTACAGGGTCATGGATTCCACTCGACGCCCGATTACAGAGAGCCGGAGCGCAGACCGGAGAGGAACGTGCAGCCGGCGGAAGAGGAATATCAGGTAGCTGAGGAGGTGAAGGAAGAGCCGAACACGATCGCGGAGATGGAGAAACAGACCATCAGCCGTGCGCTGCAACACAATAACGGAAACAGAAAGATGGCGGCTCAGGAGCTGAAGGTGTCGGAGAGGACGCTGTATAGGAAAATTAAAGAGTACGGACTCTAATTGACAATTGATAATTGACAATTGATAATTGATAATTGACAATTGATAATTGATATTTCGTGAAAAACCTACAATTCATAGTATTAATAGGGGTGGCGGTGATGCTGCAGGGATGTGCGATCAGCTATAAGTTCAACGGAGCAAGCATCGACTACCAGACGACGAAGTCGATCGCGATAGCGGACTTCCCGAATCAGGCGGCGCTGGTGTATCCGCCGCTGAGCAGCAATTTGACAGAGGCGCTACGAGATATCTACAGCCGTCAGACGCGACTGGAGGTGACGAGAAAGGGCGGTGATCTGGAGTTGGAAGGCGAGATCACGGGATATCAGCTGACGGCGATGGCCATCTCGGCGGACAGTTATGCCGCAGAGACGAAGTTGACGATAACCGTGCGGGTGCGGTTTACCAATAACAATGCGCCGGAGGATGACTTTGAGAAGACGTACTCGGCGTATCAGACCTTTGACTCGAACAAGCTGCTGACGGATGTGCAAGATGAGTTGTGCGCCGTAATGGTACAGGAGATTGCAGAATCGATTTATAATGATACGGTAGCAAGGTGGTAATTGATAATTGACAATTGATAATTGATATTTGAAGGTGAAAAATGCATTTTTCTTGTGAAAAATTTGCGTATATAAAAAAAAAGCAGTATCTTTGCGGGCTAATTTGAATAGAAACGAAAATTAAAAAAGAAAGACTATGTATATTTTATTCACTATTCTGATTGTAATTGCGGCTATTATCCTGATTTTGGCCGTGTTGGTACAGAACAGCAAGGGCGGCGGACTGGCTGCCGGATTCTCGAGCGGAAACCAAGTAATGGGCGCACCCCGTACTGCTGATTTCTTGGAGAGAACGACTTGGGGCTTGGCAGCGTTTATCGTAGCGCTGAGCATCGTAGCTGTAGGTGTACATATCGGTCAGCAACGCAATCAAAGCAACACCGGTAGTGCCATTACCGAGCAGGTACAAGAGGCAGCAGCCGGATTGCAGGTGCCGACGACGACTACTGAGGAGTAATTGTTGTCAATTGACAGTTGATAGTTGACAGTTGATATTTTTTACCAACGTCGCTGAGACAGGAGTCCTCCGAGGAGGACGATGAGCATGTAGAACGGATAAAGGATTTCGAGCAGCAATGCATCTATGAGAGAGACCTGAGGGTCTCTCTTTTTTATGAGGCTATACTCGTAGGGGAACTTAAAAAGGAGAACGAGGGGGCAGAGGAGTTGGAGGATATTGAGGGCGAGGATGCGTGCGCCGTAGCGGCGGATATAGGGGTCGGTGTAGTGAGGCGCCTTGCCCGCCCAACGCATTCGTTGGCGGAGCAGGTCGCGAAGGGAAGTGAGGGGATGTACGGTCGCGGTATATCGGGGGTCGTCGGCTACGTCGATGGTGAGTCCGCGTCGGCGGAAGGACTCGAGCAGGAACATATCGTCGCCGGAGGGTATCTCGGGGTGGAGGTCCGGGAAGGACTCGAGCCAACGCAGGCGACGCACCACAAGATTGGCTCCGCTGCACATAACGGCTCGTCCGGCCTTGGCCGTCTGCATCGTCACCTCCTGGATGGCGGCATATTCGGCACGCTGGAGCCGTTCGATGAGGGTGTTGCCGCCGTCCATGCGGAGCGGGAGGATCAGGAGGTCGGCTGTGGTAGTAGGTTTCTCAGGAGCGGGTATGACATCGTCGTCGCGGAGCAGGATATAGTCTGTATAGGCGGCGCTGATGAGTTTATAGAGGGCGTGTTTCTTACCGAGGTTATCGTCATTGATGCCTCGTCGGGGCACGATGACGGACATATTGCAGAGGAGGAGATTAAAGTGGTCGAGGAAGCGGGGATAAGACTTAGTGATACACGCTGTGTTATCGACCTGCCATCCGGCGACGAGGGCAGCCATCGCGATGCGGTGGTCGTTGTAGGAGCGCACGACGTCGGCTCCGCCTATAGCGAGCATCTGTTGCACGGCTTCGATGCGGTTGCTCTCCTTATGGACGAGGCGGTGGATACCAAGCGGGTGGAAGGGTACGCCTAAGACGTGACAGGTAGCTGCGACGGGAGGATAGAGGTCGGGGCAGTTACTGAAATCTACGTAGTGAGCCTGATTCGGTCCATAGACGTGTCTCGGTCCCTGACGGAGATGGAGGCGGTGGTGCTTGAGGTCGAAGGTGGAGACAACGCCGAGGGGTTCGAAGATCTTCTGTACCTTGCTATCGCCCTGCAGGCTATTGGGGTAGAAGGTCTCGAGGATGAGTTCGCCTCCATAGATGGCGACGTATTCGTACCAGAAAGCCGCAGCGGACCAATCGCTCTCGCGCAAGCGTTGCTTGATATAATTGGGGTGTTGGGTAGGCGGTTTGCGGTACTCACGCACGAGCGCGCGCGTCATAGATATATAAGGAGAGGAAGGCTTGACACGCACGTTGGCTCCGATGAGAAGGAGTGCGGAGGCGAACTGGGTGGTCTCGGAGGTAGGCACCTCGATCTTATCTTCGGGGATCGTGAGTCCGGCAGGCGAGGTGATTGTAAAGGGTGCGAAGCCGTGGGAGCCGAGGAAGGTGACCTGTGCACCGAGCGATTCGAGGATACGGATGAGTCCGTAGATAGGGCGTTGGCAGAGCCGCGGTGTGCCGGTAATGGTGACAGGTTGGTTGACGCGCGTAGCGGCATAGGCGGTGATGAAACGGAGGGCCGTACCGTTGTCCTCGAGATCGACCGTGCAGGGGTCGGTGGTACTATTAATAGCAACGAGTGCGCGCTGGATCACGCGCACATCGTTGCAACAATCATCGTCGTCAAGTTTCGGCTTTCTCCATTTATGGACAGCACGAAGGATGAGATGACGCGATAAGAGGCTCTTTGATATGGGGAGTCGGAGCGTAGTCATCCGGCTCAGTTCACATCAGGCAGACGCGAGTAGTCGCGGCTATAGCGCAGGTGCTGCTCAATATAACCCTCCGTCTGGTCGATGCGGATATCGATGAGTGCACCGTTATCGTCGTAGACGGGGATATAGGTAGGATTGATGAATCCCTGGTGGGGTGTGAAGTCGAGCAGTTCGTAGCGCTGGTAGATATTCTCATGCCATTGCGGGTACTTGATCTTAATGGCGTAGTCGTTGACGAGTTTCTCGGCAGCGGCATAGTCACCCTCGGAGATGATACGCTGTACCTCGCGGAGCAGTTCGCCAAAGAGATTGCGGAGTCCCTCGTAGTCGGTGACGCGCACGTACCACTTACCGCTGCGGTTGATGACCTCGATCTCCTTATTGGAGCGGTTCTCATAGACCCAGGAAGCGATGAGGTGGAGGACGCGGTCGGTCTGTTCCTCGATGTCCTTACCCGGACGAATCGTACCGAGTTGGGTGAGGAGACCTTCCATCATCTGCTGGTAATAGATGGCCTTATACGCTTCGCGATCGGGCAGGAGACCGAGTTCGACGAGCTTGGGATCGGCCATATAATAGAGCGAGAAGAGACGTCCACGGACGAGGAGCATGAGTTGCTCGTATTCGGCGAGAGCATTGTCGGAGACACCCGGGAGGATCTGACCGCCGGTATTACCGAGGCACTCGCGGAGGTCCCAGTCGACGGTAGAGCAGATAGCGCCGTATTTGCTATAGAGATCGTAAGTAGCGGGATCGAACATGAACTCGTGGTTGAAACCGTTGCCGCGACGCGCTTCGCCCTTGGCGGAGATGATGTTATCCATCGTAACGGCTTTGGTGCCGTAGTTAGCGCGGATCCACTCTGCGTTAGGCAGGGTGATGGCGTTGTAGGACGCGGGATAGAGTTGTCCGCCGAGCATCGCCGTAGTAACGACGGTAGCGCTTGCTGCACGTGCGTGAGGGCTCTTGAAGCGCGGGTCTACAGGCAGGTTATCCTCGAACCACTGTGCATTGGCCGAGATGATGTCGATACGCTTGGAGGCCTGTTGGTCGCGGAAGAGAACGAGTCCCTCCCAGGCACCGGTGACGCCGAGCGGGTCGTCGGTAGCCTCGATGAAACCGTTGATATGATCTACGCGGCTGTCGAGGTCTTGTACCCAGACAATGTTATACTCGTTGAACTTGCGTAGGTCGCCGGTACGATAGAAGTCGATGAGCAATTCGAGTGCATGACGCTGGTTGTCGTTTTCGGCAACGGAGAGGGCTTTCTCGAGCCAGTAAACGATTTTCTCGATCGCGGGGCCGTACATCTCGCTGATGCGATAGGTGCGCTCATAGAGTTTGCCTTTGTCGTCCTTGCAGAGTTGGGCATTGAGTCCAACGGGCAGAGGCATCGAGGAGGTGTCGCGATGTGCGCTATACCAGGCGCGTGCTTCGTCGACGGTGACGCCGGGTCCGTAGTAGTTACCGAAGGACTGCGCTACGATGTCGCGGCTGTCGCGCGCTTTGCGCTTGGGAGCCACCATCGGATCAAACATAACGGGGAGTATCGCCTCGTCGTATTGGATCGAGTTCTCGGCCATCACGCGTACGAACCACTCGCGAGAGAAGTCGGGGCGGAATTTATCGCCGGAGCGGTGATGGTAGATACCGTTGGAGAACCAGACGCGCTTAAGGTAACGCTCCAGTTTGAGGAAGTCGTTGTCGTTGCGATCGCCCTGATAGTTGGTGTAGAGTGCCTCGAGCGCACGACGGATGCGCAGGTTGTAAGGTCCGTTCTGGTCATAGTAGATGTCGCGACCCTGAAGAGCCGCTTCACTCAGATACCAGATGAGTTGCTTCTGCTGCACAGAGAGTTGATCGAAGCCCGGCACCTGATAGCGCAGCACTTCTACGTCGTAGAACTTGTCTACATTATACTGGAATGCCGGTGCCTCCTCTTTTTGGCACGCGGTCAGCGCCAGCAACGCAACTGAGAGTAAGAGTAAAGTTTTCTTCATATAGTGTGTGTTTTAAGTTAATATGCAGATTTAAGTGAGAGATAGGATTCGCCCTTGGGGGGTTAGAAGCGCTCGAGCACGGTCTCGACGAGCTGGCGGATGCGCGGCTTGTAGTCGGTGTTGGCAGCTTCGGCCTTACGTTGGGCGATGACGCAGCAGACGGTCATGGCTTTGTGGCCCATATGAAGGCTGAGACCGGCGATGCAGGAACCCTCCATCTCGTAGTTGGTGATACGCTGACCTTCATGGCGGAAGGCAGAGATACGCTCGTTGATATCGGGCACGGCGAGGTCGACACGAAGGACGCGGCCTTGGGGTCCGTAGAATCCGTTGGCAGCGATCGTGCAACCCTGCATCATGTCATCGCGGGCGATACGGCTAACCAGTTCTTCGTCGGCACTAACGACATAGGGGCGAGCAGCCTCCTTGGGGTAGTGGATAAAGTCCACGAGGGCATTCTCGAAGCCGAGGTCGGCAATACGGTTGCGATCCTTGTAGAAGGCGAGTACGCCATCGAAGCCGATGGACTTACGGCTGACGAGGAAGGTGCCGATAGGTATATCCTCCTGCATACCGCCGCAGGTGCCGATACGAATGATCTCGAGTTGGCGATGAACGGGTTTCTCGGTACGGGTAGCGAAGTCGATATTGGCGAGTGCGTCTATTTCGTTCATGACGATATCGCAGTTGTCGGTGCCGATACCGGTAGAGATACAGGAGATACGCTTGCCGTGGTAACGACCTGTGATGGTATGAAACTCGCGCGATTGGATGTTGCACTCGATAGAGCCTTCGTCGAAGAACGAGGCTACCATGTTAACGCGATCCTGGTCACCGACGAGGATGATCTTGTCTGCCAGGAACTCGGGACGCACGTGCAGGTGGAATACACTGCCGTCCTCGTTGATGATGAGTTGGCTTGCCGGGAATGTTTTCATGCTTGTCCCCCTCCAAAGGATATCGGTAAAGTGGAACCGGGTGCGGGAGCTCCGGAAATGGTCACGGTGCCGAACTGCTTCTCATATTTCGCGAAGTTATCCTGCAAGGCGAAGAGCAGTTTCTTGGCGTTCTCAGGGGTCATGATGACGCGCGAGCGCACGGCGGCGTCCTTGGTGCCGGGCATCATGCTGGCGAAATCGAGGATAAACTCCGAGGGCGAATGTGCGATGATTGCCAAATTACTGTAGACGCCCGCAGCCATGTCGGGGCTGATGTTGATATTCATTTTCTTTTCTTCCATAAAGCTATTTACTATTTAGTCATTTACTATTTAGTCATTTATTTGTTCATTTTGACATTTAGTCATTTTTTTACCAGCGGGTGTTCTGTTTCTTCGACATCGTAGAGAGGAAGAACAGGCTGAGGAGGGGCAGGATGATGTCCATGTAGAGGACATCGAGTGCAAAGGGCAACTCGCCGAGGGCTTTGGCGGAGCGGTTGATGACAAAGAGCTGGACGACGAGTCGAAGCAGTAGTGCCAAGAGTGCCGCAGCGGCTACGGGAGCCGAGCCGAAGACGAAGGCGAGGATGAGGGTAAGGTAGAAGAGTCCGCGCGTGAAAGGCTCGATGAAGAGCGATACGCGGGATGATAAGCGATAGGAGGGTGCGACGCTGAGATGACGGCGTTTCTGCTGCAGCCAGTTCTTGAGTCGCGTCTCGGGGATGGACCAGATGAGACTCTCGCGGCTCAGCACGACGGCGGTGTTACGACCGGTAGCGAGACGGTTGACCAGGAGGTCGTCATCGCCGGCACGGAAACTGAGTTGACCCGAGAAACCGTGCGCACGCAGGAAGGCAGACTTGCGGTAAGCGAGGTTGCGTCCTACTCCCATATAGGGATGCTTCAGAATAGCCCGACCGAGGTAGTGGAGGCCATTGAAGAGGGTGTCGTAGCGGATGATATCGTTGATCCACCAGTGTTCGGAGAAATAGGGGCTATAGCCGAGTACCACTTCGATGGCGGGATCGGCAAAGGGAGCGCTCATCTCGCGAATCCAATGACGCGTCTCGGGACGGCAGTCGGCATCGGTGAGGAGTAGGATATCGTATTTAGCTGCCTTGACCGCGAGGGTGAGCGCCAGTTTCTTGGAACTGATGATACGCGCCTCGACGGGCACGAAGGTGAGGCGGAGGTTCGGATAGCGGATGAGATAGTCATCCAGCACCTCCTGGGTGGCGTCCTGGCTGCCGTCGTTGACGACGACGACTTCGAACTGCTTATACTCCTGCTCAAGGAGTGCCTGGAGGTACATGCGGAGGTTAGATGCCTCGTTGCGTGCGCAGACGATGACGCTCACACCTTCGGAGAACTCGGTCTCAGGCTTCTGATTGGCATTTTTGGTCTTACGAGAGATGGCTCTCAGCGGAGCCAACATGATAACGAGCCAATAGCACAACTGCACTACCAACAACGTTCCCAGTACCCCGATGAGGCACCAATCAAGGATTGATATGTTTGAATAAATATCCACTATCGTACGTTCGTTTATTCGTCATAGACGAATCTGACATTATCCACCCACAGGGTATTACCGTCGTGTCCGACAAAGGCCTCGTAGGAGCCGGAGGTGATCATGATGATGACGTGAGTAGGGTTCTCGAGTCCCCAGCCTTCTTCCACGACGCGGGTCATCTTGCTCTGACTATTGAGTGCCTGGAACTCGATGGCATTGAGTCGTTCGTAGTCATGGAAGCCGGGTTGCTGGGTGAGGTCGCCCCAACGGACGGGGATGACGTGGTCGTTGTCCCACTCGGGGATCGAGTGGTAGAAACGCTCATAGGCCGTACCGACACGGCGGGCGTGAATGCGGCCTTCAGCATCTTCCCAGCGGTGCTGGAGGAGCACATACACCTCGGCGCAGTCCCTACCCTCCCGGATCTTGGGATTGGCGACCGCTTTGGCGTAGGTTATCTCGTTGGATTCCTCAATATAAGCCTTGATATCGAGCATGAGGGCTTTAGGGTGACGCGTATAGGGCACTCCCATATCAATCGCGCTATAGGGTTCGCCCGTAGCCTTCATCGAGATCGGTTCGATAGTACGACCGGTAAAGAGGGTACCGGCGATGAGCACCTTGAGGTCGATGACACGAGCTACGACGACGCTGTCGAGCTTGCAGTCGAGGCGAGCACACCAACCGTCGCCACGCCGTTCGGGACGCGTCGTGCCGCTTGCTTTGTCGATACCCAAGACGCGGGCATAGGCGTTGCTCACCGACCAGGGATTGCCGTTCAGGCCATAGGTGAAGGGGATATTCCCCCGGATTGTATCCGTCGGGGCCACGGCATAGAGGATCTTGGTCTTACCGCCCATCAGACGCGATTCCTGAAGATAGCGCACGGTCCATTGTTCAAAATCGCCAAAGGGCAGCAACTCCACCTTATCCCCGGCTATCGCAGCCAAGGAACAAGTCAATAACAATATAATGAGACTCCGTTTGTTCACAATTAAAAATTGTAATTTAAGATTTAAGATTTAAAAATTAAGATTACTGGAGTCGCACGAGTTTGTTGAGGGGTTTCATCTTATGCTCCTGGATCATGCGTGCGATGATGCGGGCTACCTCGTTGGCGCCATCACCATTGAGGAGGCCTTCTACATAGAAGTTCTGCGCTTCGGTCTCGCCCAGGCGGGTCAACCAACCCGAGGTCTCCAGTTCGAGGTCGAGTACAGGCACTTTCGTACGTTTGGCCACGCGGCGAATCGCTTCGGGATAAGCACCGTAGCGGGGGCAGAAGATACCGTCCTTAAAGAAGCACCGGGCTACCGGCGTAATGAGGATGACGGTGAGGTGCTTCTTCTGCGCCTCCTGAATCATAAGCATGAGGTTCTCCTCAAAGTCGGCCACCGAGGCATAGGTAGCCGTGTCGGATTGATGCAGATCTTCGCTACCGAACTGAATGAGCACGACATCTTTCTTCTGCGCCTTGGACAGGAGTTCGGCCCAACGGCCGTCCTGACGATAGGAGCGGGTGCTGCGACCGGCTTTGGCCTCGTTCTGCACCTTCACATTCTGATCCAGATATTGCGGGAACGCCTGCCCCCAGCCGCGCACCTGGGTAAGGGCGCTATCACGCTGAGCCATCCAGCCGTCACCGGCCAACCAAACAGTGGGATACGAAGCCGCCGACATCACGGCTACAAAGACAAAGGCCGAGAGGGCCGAAAGTAAATATTTCTTCATAAAAACAGATATTTTAACCATTTTACATCAATTTGGGCGCAAAGTTACAATTTTTTTTGCAAATATGCAAATTTTTTTGTAATTTTGCAGCGTGAAATGCAAAAAAACGACAAAAAGCCAGTCTCCAAACCAATTTGGAGCCCATTTTAGCTTCACTTCGTTCGGTGAAAGTCACGGTGTGGCCATCGGCGGAGTGATCGACGGGGTGTGTGCCGGAGAGGTGATTGATATGGAGAAGATACGCGAGGCGTTGTTGAGACGCAGCGGAAGAAAGAGCAAGGTCGGGACGTCCCCGCGCGCGAGAATAGAAGAGGACAAGGTGGAATGGCTGAGCGGGGTGATGGAGGACGAGGAAGGGAAGTTGCGTACGACGGGTACGCCGATTGCTTTTCTCATCCGCAACGCCGAGCAGCGACCGGAGGACTATGCTTTTTTGGCACAAGCAGACCGTCCGGGTCACGCCGACTATACGTACAGGCAGAAATACGGCCGATACTACGACTACCGCGGCGGCGGTCGTGCCTCGGCCAGAGAGACGGCGGCACGCGTTGTGGCAGGCGAGATAGCGGCACAGGAATTGTCTGAGCTGGGCATCGCGATTCAGGCACGGCTGATACAGGTGGGCGAAGAGAAAGACACGAGCCGGTTTGAGGACGTACTGAAAGAGGTGCAACAGGCCGGCGACTCGATCGGCGGTATCGTAGAATGCACGGTCACGGGACTGAAAGCCGGAATCGGCGAACCGCTGTTTGACAAGCTGCAATGCCGACTGGCCGCAGCGATGATGAGTATCAACGGTTGTAAGGGTTTCGAATACGGAACGGGGTTTGATATGAAATATCGCGGCAGCGAGATCTACCACGCGGGCGAGGTGCCGTGTCCTATGTCGGGCGGCATCGAAGGCGGATTGACGAACGGGTTGCCTGTTACGTTTCGCTGTGCCTTCAAACCCGCGGCTACGCTGACGCGCCTCTACGGCGGGCGACACGACGCCTGCATCGCCGTAAGGGCCGTACCCGTTGTAGAAGCCATGAGTGCACTTGTAATCAAAGATCTACTACTATGAGTAATAAGGAAGAATACATCCGCATCTGCAAGGAACGGGACGATGTACCCGTGTTTATGCAACCCTGGTGGTTGGACGCCGTGTGTGCGGGCAAAGAGTGGGACGTGTTGCTGGCCAGAGAAGACAGCGGCAATCCCGAGACGGCCAAAGTGATCGGCGCGATGCCTTATCTATTGCGCAAGAGAGGTAAGATGCGCTATATCGTGATGCCTCAGCAGACCCAACAGGGCGGTATCCTCGTCTTTGACGACCGCGAGCAGGGAGATCTGGCGTTGGGCGATACGCGAGTAGCGACAGCCGTGTGTCAGGATATAAAGCAACAGATAGATGCAATGGACCTATGCTATTACTACCAGCAATACGTGCCGGGCAGCAGTTGTCCGGGGATCATGCAGGGCTTGGGAATGAAAGTGAAGGAGCGCGTGACGTACAGGGTAGATGATCTGAGGGATATGAATAAGGTGGTGGAAGCGTTCTCCAAGAACAAGAAACGCCAGCTGCAGAAGGCGCTGACGCTGAAAGTGGAGCACGGACTGAATATCGAGGCGTTCTATACGTTCCACAAACGCTGCGTGGAGGAGCGCAAGAAGAAGATATCGTACACGAGGGAGTTTCTGCTGGTCGTGGAGCGCAAGGCTTCGCGCGCCAAGCAGTGCGAGGTATTGGGTATAAGGAATCTGGACGGGGAATTGTGTGCCGCAGCGTTTCTGGTGTGGGATAAGCAGTATATGTACTACCTGATACCTTGTTTCAGCGAGCAATTTAAGGACTCGGGAGCGGGGGCGCTACTGGTGCTGGAGGCGATGAAGTTGGCACGCGAGAAGGGAGTGAAGTTTGATTTCGAGGGAAGCATGATAAGGGGTATCGCGAACCATTACAAGCAGTTCGGCAGCACGCCGGAGAGGTATTACAGCGTAGAGAAGTTGTATAAGTGGTGGTTCTGGTTCGGGTTGGTATTCAATAAGATCCGGAATTGGAAATACGGAATATAAAAAGCATAGCAAGAGGCGGAAGTGAATGCAGCAAAGCATATAGTATTTCTACAAACGGCTCATCCTGCAAATGATGACCGCGTTTACTATCACCAGCACCGTACGTTGCGTGCGGCAGGTTGGAGCAGCGATATACTCTCCTTCTACCAACAGGGCAAAGGTCGCCGTGAAATCGCCGCAGCCTGTCTAAAAGAAGTGAAGGAGAAACTTCCCGCCGTAATACTATGCGATACCCCGTTCAGTGTGCTGATAGCGGGACGAGCCGTTCGCAAAGCCGGAATCAAATGTAGCGTTGTATATGATATCACCGAGTGGTATCCCTCCAAAAAGAATCTGAGAACTACACCGCTGTTATTGCGTCCGATCAAGGCCATCGGGATGTCTATTGCTTCCTGGTTGGCAGGTTGCAGAGCGGACGCATTCCTCTTCGGCGAGACGGACAAAGCGCGTCCTTTCCAAATGTTGTTTCCCGGGAAACGATACCTGATGCTACCCTATTATCCCTCAAAGGAATATCTAAAGCCAACACCCGTAAGCAAACCGGACGGACGAAGCATCCGACTCCTGTATGCCGGACCTCTGACCCAAGAAAAGGGCTGGGACAGCGTGCAGGGATTGATGCAATACGCCGGCACAAGATATCCGGATCAACAGTTTGAGTTAACGGTTATCACACAGAGCGAAAACAGCGGTTCGGAGAGAATGCCGAAAAATGTGGTACTGCATTTCAAGAAGTATATGCCCTTTGAGGATTTCTGCAGCGAAATAGCGGGACACGACATCTGTTTGGATCTACGCACACCGGATGTGGAAAACACCAGATGCCTACCCATCAAACTGTTTTACTATATGGGAGCGGGCAAACCGGTGATATACTCTGCACTCAAAGCCATCCGTAAGGAAGTACCGGAAATAGGCGAAGAGACTGAATGTAGCCCCGAAGCACGACTAAGGTTACTGATAGAGCACCCCGATCGTTATTTGCAAGAAGCGCAACGCAACCGGAAACTGGTGGAGCAAAAATACAATTGGGAAATGCTGAAACAACCGTTTATTGACTTTATCGAATCGCTCAGGCCATGATCCACCTTATTCTGACACGCTTTAATCTGCAATACGAGGCCGACAATCGGATAGGAATCGAGGAACAATGGTTGGAGTCGCGCCTGAAACTGTTTGAGCAGTACTGTGTGCCATCGATACAGAAGCAGACAGCGGCTGATTTTATATGGTTGCTGCTGTGTAATGACGAAACCCCCAAACGCTACAAACAACAGTTGGAGGAGTACAAGACCCGTGTTCCGCAGTTAGAGATAGCGTATTGTGAGTGGGTAGAAGATGTCAATACCCTCTATCACCGGATTGGTCAGCATTATGCCAAGGAAGGAGAAATATTGCTCACCACCCGTCTTGACAACGACGACAGGCTGTCGCCCGCCTATATTGAACGTGTGCAAGAGATAGCAGCCGAGATGAGCAACGGATTCATCTCTTTCCCGGAGGGAAGGCAAACTTTTGTCCGTGATCATCGCTCGTACCGGATCCGCTATATTGCCAACCACTTCACCACCCGCATTGAGAATACAGGATATCGGACCGTGTTAGGGTTTGATCACACCCGGCTAACGCAGCAGAATGACGAGGTCCGTATTGTAGATACTCAGGAAGAAATGTGGGAAGAGTTGGTACACGGAGACAACATTACCAATGACTACCAGCCTGCCTTCCGCTATCGTATCACTTCGGCAAGCGATATCGCCGATTTGAGCCGACGGTGGTGGAAGTTTCAGACTCGTCGCGTTTACCGCCTACTCAAGCGACTTTTCGTAGCCTCGAACCAGCGATAAGAGCCACACAAACTGTGCGCCACAAGCCACCGCGCTGCCTATCGAATAGCCAATAATGGCTATCTCAAAACTATTCAATACCACTCCGGCTATGACGCCCGCCGTTCGGAGTAAGGCCATTAGCAATTCGAAGTACAATCCTATTTTCTGACGGAAGAATATATCGGCAAGGAATCCCGTAGAGGCTGTCAGCAGGGAGCAGAGCAGCCAAGGGAGCATCCAACGGATGTATTGTCCCGTTGTGGTCCACTCATCGCCTAAGAGCAAACCGGTCAGCCAAGGCAGGATAAAATACAAGGCCGTAAAGCCCGGAACGGAGATCAACAGCACGAGGCGCGCAAAACGATAGAAGTAGGAAGCTATGTGCTGACGGGCGTGTACCTTAGCGGTAGTGTATTCATATAGCGATTGGTAGAGACTGCGGGTAATAGTACTGATAGGTGTAAATGCCAACAGGAGTGCCATTCCCCAGAATCCAATCAGTCGCGTACCAAAAACAGGCGCCAAGACCAATACCGGGAGCTGTCCGAAAACGTAATTGACAATACTGCGAGGAAAAGAATAACGGGGGAAGTTACGGTACTTACGCCATGTGTCGGCAAGAGAATAATGTTCATCCGTGTCATTCGTTGTGAATAAAGGACGGATGTGTTTTTTCCAAGACAGAGACAGACTCAGCCCCAACGAACAGATCTGAGCCGCCACACTCGATACGATCAGTCCCCACGTAGTCCAACCGGAGAAACCGAACAGCAATTTGTAGCCCGAGGTGAATGAAGCCTGCGACAATTGATACCCAGATATACGCGCGTACGCGTTCCTTCGTATATACCAATAGTTCAACAGATTCCACATTCCACCCGCTAACACGCTAATCGGCAGTAACCAATAAAAACGACTCAAGTCAGGCATTTGCAGCCAACCCGTCAGCGTTTCCTTAAAGGGGATTGTCAGCGTCAACAAGACCACCAGCGCCATCATCGGCAGACAGGCGACTCGGACGATACTGAACGCCTCCCTGTCACTCTTGGGCAATACCACCGCATTATACAACTCCAGCGTGGACAAAGTCACCAAGATACCGCAAACCGATGTATAATGATTGAACACGCCGAAATCCTCCGGCGAGTACATCCGGGTAAGAATCGGATAGACGATCAGGCCCAAGGCTTGGGCGATCACATTGGCCGAAAAAAGGCGTGCCGTATTTTTTACCACTGTTTGCATTTTCGACTGCAAAGGTACAAAAAAAATCCAAACCACGCAACTATTTTTCGTATTTTTCACCATTTTTTGGCAAAAAGTAACACAAAGTAACAAAAAAAACGCAAATTTATTTGCATATGTCCTTTTTTTGTAGTAAATTTGCAGCCGAATTTGGAAAGAGTGTCCGAATCGACCCGAATCCGATACTAAAAAAACAACAGATATGCAAATCAAAAAGACACAAAAAGCCAGCTTGGAAGACAAGAAGTTTACCTATGTACTCATAGGCTTCGTTTTCGTGCTGAGCATTTGCTTCGTTGCCTTGGAGTGGACTGAAAAGGAAGTGACCAAGTACGAAGTAGTGGACACCGAGTTCCTCTTTGAGGAAGAGGTAGAGATTCAACAGACCACTCAAGAGACTCCTCCCCCGCCCCCACCACCAGAGGTGAAGAACGTAGAGGAACTCATCGTGGTAGAAGACGAGAAAGAAGTTGAGTCCGTTGAGATTCAAACGGAAGACAACGAGGAAGAGATCATCATCCAAGCCCCCGTGGAGGAGGTAGTAGAAGAAGAGGTAGAGGATGTTGTCTTCGTAGTCGTAGAGACGATGCCTTCCTTCCCTGGAGGTCAGCAGGCGCTGTTCAAGTACCTGAGCGACAATATCAAGTACCCCGTGATTGCCCAAGAGAACGGTATCCAAGGTACGGTGGTATGTCAGTTCACGGTGAACAAGGACGGTAGTATCGTAGACGTAGAGGCCGTTAAGAACACCAGCGGTGACGCTGCGCTCGAGAAGGAGGCCATCCGCGTCATCAAGTCGATGCCTAAGTGGAGTCCCGGTAAGCAACGTGGTCAGGCTGTGCGCGTGAAGTACACCGTGCCGGTTCGCTTCCGCCTGCAATAACAGGAGCGTGAGCATTTGCTCATGGACATAAGATGACCGAACTCTCTGTTAGGGACATAGCGTATTGTAAAAATGTCGGTGCAAAGCGTGCCGACATTTTTCGTCGTGAGTTGCACATAGAGACGGCGCTGGATCTGCTGCGGCACTATCCGTACCGCTATACCGACCGCAGCCGCATGTACATGATTCGCGATATCCGCGACGAGGAGACGGCCGTGCAGATAAGGGGACGACTGCTCGAATGGCACACTATCGGTGTGGGAAAAGGTCAGCGACTCAGTGCGCAGTTCAGCGATGGAGAGCACGTGGTGGAATTGGTGTGGTTCAGAGGCATCAACTACCTCAAGTTGGACAAGAACCGCGAGTACCTACTCTTCGGCAAGCCGAGCCGATTTAACCATGAGTGGAACTTTGTTCACCCGGAGTTGACGCCTATTGAGAAGGTCACCAAACAGATGACCGAAGGCTTCGAGCCGGAGTACCCGACGACAGAGAGGATGAAGCAGTCGGGGCTCAACTCCAAAGGTGTACGAACCATCATTGCCGGCCTGATTCCTGATCTAAAGAAAGGGGTGCAGGATACGCTCGGAGGCGATGTGCGCGAGCGGTACCACCTGATGAACCTGACGGACGCGCTACTGAACGTACACTTCCCCGCTAACAGCCGGCTGATGCAGGCGGCGAGGGAAAGGTTGAAGTTCGAGGAGCTGTTCTATATCCAACTCAACCTACTGCGTCAACAGAAACGGCGCGACCAGAATCCGGGTTATCCGATGCCAAAAGTAGGAAGGCTCTTTAACACCTTCTACCGCGAGTATCTGCCCTTCACGCTCACCGAAGCACAGAAACGCGTCATCCGCGAGATACACGCCGACATGCAGTCTGGACGACAGATGAACCGCCTGCTGCAAGGCGATGTGGGTAGCGGTAAGACGCTCGTAGCGCTCATGTGCGCGTTGCTCGCTGCCGACAACGGTTATCAGACCTGCATTATGGCTCCTACGGAGATTCTCGCGCAGCAACACTACGAGACGCTCCGACACTTGCTAAGAGGCAATAACTCCGAAGAAGAGGAGGGGACATTGTGGGATAACGGCAAACAGTCGCTGATGCGTATCGCACTGCTTACCGGCAGTACGACCAAACGCCAACGCGAGGAACTGCACCGACGACTACGAGCCGGAGAGATAGACCTATTGATCGGTACGCACGCGCTACTGGAAGACGAGGTGCAGTTTGCCAATTTAGGGCTATGCATCGTGGACGAACAGCACCGATTCGGCGTAGCGCAACGCGCCAAGTTATGGAATAAGAACGTGCGCGCGCCGCACGTACTCGTGATGACGGCCACCCCTATCCCGCGCACCTTAGCGATGACGCTCTACGGCGATCTGCGCGTCAGCATCATTGATGAGTTGCCCCCGGGACGCAAACCCGTGCATACCTTGCATTATTCGATTCTGAGACGACAGAGTATCAACCGCTTCATCCGCGAACAGGTGGATCTCGGGCGACAGGTATATGTAGTCTATCCGCTTATTAAGGAGAACGAGAAACTGGATCTGAGAGACCTCGAGAACGGATACAATGAGTTGATTGACACCTTCCCCGACTACCGCATCTCGATGGTACACGGTCAGATGCGCGCTGCCGATAAGGAGGTGCAGATGCAGCGATTCCAACGGGGTGAGACGCAGATTCTGGTAGCGACGACTGTGATTGAAGTAGGTGTTAATGTGCCTAATGCTTCGGTGATGATCATCGAGAACGCCGAGCGCTTCGGACTAAGTCAGTTGCACCAACTGAGAGGGCGTGTAGGACGCGGAGCCGAACAGAGTTACTGCATCTTGCTTACCAAGACGGAAATCAGTGCAGAAACCCGCAAAAGGATGGAAATTATGGTTGCCACCAACGACGGATTCAAGATCGCCGAGACCGACCTTCAGTTGCGCGGACCGGGTGATCTGGACGGCACGCTGCAGAGCGGGCAGGCCTTCGAGTTGCATATCGCCAATCTATCCACCGACGGACAGATCCTGGAGCGGGCACGGCAGGCCGCCGAGGAAGTTCTGGAGACCGATCCGCTGCTGGAGAGCGAGTGGAACCGTCTCTACAAACGCCAACTCGACGTTCTCCGCGCTTCCGGCAAAGGGCCGGTCAACTGGGGAGAAATAAGTTAACCCTCAACATACAATATAAACACTATGCCCCATTCAAAAAACAGCCTATTGAGGTACAAAACCATCGACAGTTGTCTATGCAACAGAAAACGCAAATGGACGCTGCAGGACTTAATCAAAGCTTGCGAGCAGGCCTTGCACGACAGCGGGAGAAGCAACATCACGATGGTAAGTCTGAAAACCATTAAGACGGATCTTCATTATATGCGCAGCGAAGCCGGTTTTTCGGCTCCGATTGTAGTCGTGGATCACAAGTATTACACGTACGCAGATCCGGATTTCTCCATCACCAAAGTACCACTTACGCCGGATACCGTCACGAAGTTGAGCGAGGCTGTCAGTCTACTGAAACAGTTGACGGGATTTACCGACATGGCGGGAACGGAGGACATCATCAGTCGTTTGGACGATCGCTTGGAAAACCTGAAGACGCAGCAGAAACCGGTGCTATATCCGGAGCAGGACAACCTCCCAAACGGCCGGCAGTATATACCGATTATTCATCAGGCCATTGTGGAAAAAAGCGTATTGGCGATTCGCTATAAGTCCTCCCGCGCATATGAGCCACGCACTTATATCATCTCGCCTTATGCCTTACGCGAATTCCGCTATCGGTGGTTCGTATTCGGTCAGCACAGCAAATCCAACACCTTGGTATCGTTTGCCCTGGATTCGATACTGTCGATAGAGGTATTCAACGGTGCTACCTATCATGCAGATCCCGATTTTGACCCCACAAGTTATTTCGAGGATATCGTCGGGGTGACTAGGAACAACGAACCGGTACAGAAAGTGCGTTTTGGGGCCTCACCGGAGACGGCATCTCTCATTCAGGCAAGACCTGTACACAAAAGTCAGCAGACCATTGAGCAAAACGAGGATGGAAGCGCTACGTTTGAGGTCCGCGTCATCATCAATAACGAACTCATCCGAGAGTTGATGAGTTACGGGGAGGGAATCATTGTTCACAGTCCGCACTCACTCGTTGAGACCATGCAGAAAAAATACACTTTAGGTCTCAATCGTTATACTTCCCCGGAAAGGTAAAGAGAAAAATGCAGGTTTTAATAAGAAATCTGCATTTTTATTTGCATAAGTCAGAAAAAAGTTGTAATTTTGCAGGCTTTTTGTGTTGTGCGCGTGTATGCGTACGTACGGGAAAGGAGAAAAGTGAAAGGTGAAAGGTAAATTTTTATACATAGTGCTATTGGTGATTCTCTCGGTCGATCGCATGAACGCGGCGCGGGGGGATATGTTCCTGTGTGACCTGGGTTTTCAGGGCGGAATAGGCTACTATGTAGGCGATGCCAACGACCATATCTTTATGCATCCGAGAGAGGCCTACGGAGGATTTTTCCGGTATAGGTTTACCCAGCGATGGAATCTGGAAGTGCAGGGAATGACGCAGCGCATCGCAGGATACAGGCCGGATGGCACGGGATTTGCTGTAAAGGAATTGGGCAAATGGACGAACCAGTTGGTGAACGTGGACGTGGTGGCGGAGTATAACTTCTTCCGCTTCGACGTGACGGAATACGACACACGCGTCAGGACCTACACGCCGTATATCGGTTTGGGTATCGGACTGAGTATCCACACGGGCTTCACCAAGGCAACTGGGTATGTGCCGTTTGTAATAGGATTTAAGTGGAAATTCCACCCGCGGTGCAACCTGCAAATCGCCTGGCAGCACAATGTGTATTTCGGGGATAACCTGGAGGGAATAAAGGAGTACGATAACCTGCACGACCTGAACGGCAGCAATATCCTGAACTGCGATGTCACGGGGCAGCTGGTAGTGGGACTGAGCGTAGCGTTTGCCACGGGAAAGAAGATCTGCAAGAGTTGTGAGGAATGATAACGGTTAAAGGTTATAGGTTATCGGTTATAGGTTATAGGTAAGATATGATAGACAAGAGTGAAATACGAAAAGAGCGGATGCCGCGACACGTAGCCATCATCATGGACGGCAACGGTCGTTGGGCAAAGCAGCAGGGACTGGCCCGGATGTTCGGTCATCGTCAAGGTGTGGATACGGTGCATAAGATCACGGAGCACGCCACACGTCTTGGCATTGAGTACCTGACGCTGTATGCCTTCTCCACGGAGAACTGGAACAGGCCCAAAGAGGAGGTAGACGCCCTGATGGCGCTGCTCGTGGATACGATAAAGAAAGAGACCCCGACGCTGATGAAGAACAACGTGAAGTTGATGACTATCGGCGGACTGGATCGCCTGCCGGAAGAGACACGCAGAAAGATGGAAGAATGCGTGGAGGAAACCTCGGTAAATACCGGTCTAAACCTGGTATTGGCTCTGAGTTACTCATCGCGCTGGGAGATCACGCGCACAGTGCAGGAGTTGGCTCGTAGGGTCAAGGACGGCGAGATACGGGTGCAGGATATCGACGAACAAACGGTGAGCGACACGCTAACGACCCGCGGTATTCCCGACCCCGACCTGCTGATAAGAACCAGCGGAGAGTTGCGTATCAGTAATTTCCTGCTTTGGCAGTTGGCGTACGCCGAGTTGTATTTCACGCCCTGCCTCTGGCCCGATTTTACGGAGGAGGAATTCGATAAGGCTATCATGGACTATCAGGGTCGGGAACGGCGCTTCGGTAAGACGAGCGAACAAGTGAATAAAGGTTATCGGTTATAGGTTATCGGTTATCGGTAATAATTTTAGATAAGAGATAAAAGGTAATAGGTGAAAAGTAAAACCAACATATATAAAATTGTAGGGTTGATATTGACGGTTATTTTAACTTTCAATGGTCAACTCGCAACGCTTTCGGCGCAGGACAGTGTGTCGGTAGCGAGCGAACCGAATATTGAGTACTCGTTCTCGCGCAAGACCTACGAGATCGCCGGCATCACGGTGAGCGGTGCAGACAGTTACGAGGACTTCGTTATCATCGGATTCTCGGGTTTGGACGTAGGTGACAAACTGGAGATACCGGGCGATAAGATCTCGAAGGCGATTCGTCGTTTCTGGAAGCAGGGCTTGTTTTCGGACGTGAAGATTGTAGCCACCAAGATCGAGGGCAACAAGATCTGGCTGGAGATACGGCTGAAGCAGCGTCCAAGGATCTCGGAGGTGGTATATAACGGCCTAAAGAAAAGCGAGAAAGAGGATGTGGAGGTAAAGGTCGGTATCAGTCGCGGCAGTCAGATGACGCCGAACTTAGCAGACCGAGCCAAGACGGTGATCAAGAAATACTTCTCGGAGAAGGGTTTCCACAACGCCAAAGTAGATGTACTGCAGTTTGACGACAAGGATCATCCGGGCTACGTGAAGGTACATATCAACGTAGACAAGCAGGTGAAGACCAAGGTGGGACACATCTACGTGACGGGCAACGAGGCCTTGAGTGACAATCAGATCAACAAGGCCATGAAGAAGACCAATGACAACAACATCATCAATTTCTTCCGCACCAAGAAATTCGTAGAGGAAGAGTTTGAGAAGGACAAGAAAGCCGTCATTGAGAAATACAACGAGATCGGTTATCGCGATGCGTATATCGTAGCCGACAGCGTGCGTCCGTCGCCGGATGATCCTTCGCGCGTGGACGTCTATATGACCATCTTTGAGGGTAATAAATACTACTTCCGCGATATTCACTGGGTGGGAAATACGGTCTATCCGTACGAGTACCTGAACCAGGTGTTGGGTATGAAACGCGGAGATGTATATAACCTCAAGGAGCTGAACAAACGTCTGACGGAGGACGATGATGCGGTAGCCAAGTTGTATACCGATCAGGGTTATCTGTTCTTCAATGTCGATCCCGTGGAGGTCAACGTAGACGGCGACTCGATTGACTTTGAGATGCGCATGTATGAGGGTAAGCCGGCTACCATCAATGAGATCAATATCGTGGGTAACACGCGTGTATATGAGCACGTGGTGCGCCGCGAACTCTATACCAAGCCCGGTCAGTTGTACTCGCAGTCGGATATTATGCGTTCGCTGCGTGAGTTGGCGCAAATGGGTCACTTTGACCAGGAGAAGTTAGTGCCGGATATCCAGCCTAACCCCGAGGACGGAACGGTGGATATCACGTATAACCTGGAGACCAAATCCAGCGACCAGGTAGAGCTCTCGCTCGGTTGGGGTGCTACGGGTTTGGTAGGTTCGATCGGACTGAAGTTCACCAACTTCGCCATCCAGAACCTCTTCAACAAGAAATCGTACCACATCGTACCGCAAGGTGAGGGTCAGACCTTCTCCATCAACGCCCGTACGAACGGTGTGTATTACACCTCGGCATCCATCTCGTTCCTGGAGCCTTGGATAGGCGGTAAGCGTCCTAACTCGTTGTCGGCAAGTGTCTTCTTTGCCTCGCAGACAGGTTATTCGGATCGTTACTACAAGGCTTATCAGAATCTGTACAACACCTACTCCACTGCCTATTACTACAGCGGCAACAGCGACTACTACCAGCAGTTGGCCGAATCAGAGGCCGACCCGGATAAGTACCTGCGCACCTTTGGTGTGAGCGTCGGATACGGTAAGCGTCTGCATTGGCCGGACGACTATTTCTCGTTCTACACCGAGTTGAGTTACCAGCTGTATATGATGAAGAGCTGGCCGTATCTGTTGGTGTCGGACGGTAACTGCCACAACTTGGCGCTCAACCTGCAACTCACGCGTTCGAGTATCGATAACCCGATCTACACGCGTCGCGGTTCGCAGTTCACGCTGGGATTGAAGATCACCCCGCCGTGGACGGCATTGAGGGGTATCACCGATGAGCAGTTGGCCACGATGTCCATCTCGGAACGCTACCACCTGATCGAGTACTATAAACTCAAGTTCTCGGGTAAGGTCTTCACGCCGCTGTCGGGTGACGGCAAGTTGGTGCTGATGGCGCGTGCGGAGTTCGGTTACTTAGGCGCATATAACCAGTACACCAAGTCGCCCTTCGAGAGTTATTATATGGGTGGTGACGGTATGACATCGTATACGAGTTACTCCACGGAGTATATCGCCATGCGCGGCTACACCTCGGGTTCGCTGACGCCGTACGACTTCAATACGGCGCGTAACTTGGGCTATGTATACGATAAGTTCACATTGGAACTCCGCTACCCCATTACCCTGGAGCAGTCGGCTACTATTTGGGCATTGGGCTTCCTGGAGGCCGGTAACTGCTTTGCCGACATCACGGATTTCAACCCCTTCAACCTGAAACGTTCGGCCGGTGTGGGTGTGCGTATCTTCCTGCCGATGTTCGGTCTATTAGGTATCGACTGGGCTTGGGGCTTTGATAAGATTAACGGCTCGTCTGACTACGGTGGCTCGCAGTTCCACTTCGTACTCGGACAAGAACTTTGATAGTAGATAATTGATAGTTGACAATTGATATGAAGAAATATATTATAATCGCATTATTGGTGCTGGGAGGCGGGATGATGACCGCCGTGGCACAGAAATCGCACGGTTCGATCGCCTACGTGGATCTGCAGTATATATTGCACAACCTGCCGCAATATGAGTCGGCCAACGACCAATTGACCCTTATCTCCAAGCGTTGGCAGAAGGAGATAGACGCTCTGCAGGAGGAGTTGCGGGTGATGACCACCAACTACCAGACCGAGCAGATTTTCCTCTCGGAGGCAATGCGTAAGCAGCGCGAGGAGGAGATCATCGCCAAGGAGAACGAGGTACTGGAACTCAAGCGCAAGTACTTCGGTCCGGAGGGCGAATTGTACAAGAAACGCGAAGCGCTACTCAAGCCGATTCAGGATGATATCTATACTGCCATCCAGGAACTGGCAGAAGAGTTTCGCTACGAGATCGTCAAGGACCGCTCGGCCGACCCGAGTCTACTGTATATGTCCAACAAACTGGACATCTCCGATCAGGTACTCCGCCGACTCGGTGCCAAATAACGTAAACTACGCCAACTACGCAAACTACGTAAACTACGAATAATACTAATTTATTGAATCGATATGAAAAAACTTATGCTTATCCTTGCATTGGCTCTTCCGATGGTAGCCTCTGCACAGAAATTTGGTTACATTAACACGCAAGAGTTGTTTGCTCAGATGCCCGAGCTCAAGGAGATTGAAGCCCGTCTGGATAGTCTGAACGCACAGTACGAGAACCTGCTCACCGCAATGCAGGAGGAGTACCAGAAGAAAGCTCAGGACTATCAGGCCAAACAGGCTACCATGTCGGAGGCTATTCGTCAGATCTCGGAGGAAGAACTCTACACGCTGCAACAGCGTATCCAGACCACCTACCAGACCGCTCAACAGGACGTTCAGAAGAAGCAGGAGGAGTTCCTCACGCCCGTACAGGAACGCATGCTGCAGGCTATCAAAAAGGTAGGTGAGAGCAAAGGCTTCACCTTCATCTTCAACTCTGCTACCGCTACCGTCTATGTAGGCACCGACGCTGTTAATATCATGGACGATGTGAAGAAAGAACTCGGCATCAAGTAAAATGGCTGACGGGTATCTGGAGAGTCATTACGCCGAGTACGAGAAGCGCAAGGCGGAATGGCTGAAAAAGAAAAAGAGATTTAACCTTAAAACGAAAGACAATAATGGTAGAAAAACTGCAACAGACCCTTCGTGACAGCGCGGCTGCACGTTGGACGGTCCTCATTCTGGTGGCAAGCATGATGTTCTTTGCCTATATGTTTGTGGACATCCTCTCCCCGCTTGCATCCCTATTGAACGACACACTCGGATGGGATCAGGGCGACTTTGGTACCTACGCCGCCGGCGAATACCTGCTCAACGTATTCGGTTTCCTGCTGTTGGCCGGTATCATCCTTGACAAAATGGGCGTTCGTTTCACCGGACTGCTCTCTGCCTCGCTGATGGTCATCGGTGCGGCGATCAAATATGTAGGTATCAGCGACTGGTTTGATGCCAACAACCTGACGTGGCTCAACTCCTGGTGGGTAGACATGCCGGGGTCGGCCAAGATGGCTATGTTCGGTTTCATGATCTTCGGTTGCGGCTGCGAGATGGCCGGAACGACCGTAAGTAAGATCCTCGCCAAGTGGTTCAAAGGCAAAGAGATGGCCCTTGCAATGGGTTTGGAAATGGCTATCGCACGTATCGGTGTGTTTGCGGCCATGGCCGCAGCACCGGCTATCAGTGTGAAGTTTGCCGTAGACGGTACCAACAGTGTAGTAGCTCCGTTGCTCTTTGCTTCGCTGCTGCTGGTAGTGGGTCTTATCAATTTCTTCGTCTTCACCATTATGGACGCCAAGTTCGACAAGCAACTCGCCGCAGCCGGTGAGGCAACTGCCGAGAACGATCCCGAAGAGGAGTTCCACGTATCCGACCTCAAGCAGATCTTTACGTCCAAGATGTTCTGGATCGTAGCCCTGCTGTGCGTACTGTATTACTCCGCTATCTTCCCCTTCCAGCGTTTTGCCACCAACTTCCTCGAGGAGACGCTTGCTATCTCCAACGCCGAGGCGGCAGGCCTGTTTAAGTGGTTCCCGATTTTGGCTATGGTATTGACTCCCTTCCTCGGTGCGTTCATCGACTATAAAGGCAAGGGTGCCACGATGATGCTACTCGGTGCTATCATCATGACGGCTTGTCACTGCGTCTTTGCCTTCGTGCTGCCGGCATATCCGAGCAAGGCTTTGGCGCTCATTACAATCCTTGTGCTGGGTGTCAGCTTCTCGCTCGTACCCGCATCGATGTGGCCGAGTGTGCCTAAGATCATCGACGAGAAAGTGCTGGGTTCGGCCTACTGCCTCATCTTCTGGGTACAAAATATCGGTCTCTGCCTCGTGCCGCTGCTTATCGGCAAACTGCGCGTGGCTACCAACGGTTACTTTGTACCGATGCTGGTGTTCGCCTCGTTCGGCGTACTGGCCTTCCTGTTGAGTTTCGCACTCAAGATCGAGGATAAGAAGAAGAACTATGGATTGGAACTTCCTAATAAGCAATAAGGACTCCCTCACCGTCACAACAGACAGCCGCCGGGTTACACCCGGCTGCGTCTTTGTGGCGCTCAAGGGGGAACACTTCGACGGTAACGACTTCGTGGATCAGGCTGAGAAAGACGGAGCGGCGTATATCATCAAAGGCGAACACGCCTTGCAGCAGTTGCAAGACCTCGCCCGCGCGTGGAGACGCCACCTCGGACTGCCTATCATCGCCATTACCGGCACCAACGGTAAGACCACGACCAAGGAACTGACCGCCGCCGTGCTATCCACCAAGTACAATATCCATTACACGCAGGGCAATCTCAATAACGCACTCGGCGTTCCTCTCACCTTATTACAATGTACGCGCGCGCATAAGATGGCCATCGTAGAAATGGGAGCCTCGCATCCCGGGGACATCCGGGAACTGGTGGATATCGCCGAACCCGACTACGGACTCATCACCAACGTGGGTCGCGCCCACCTGGAGGGCTTCGGTTCGTTCGAGGGCGTTATGCGAACCAAAGCCGAACTATACGACTATCTGCTCGCACACCGTGGCATTGTTTTCCGGAATGCGGACAATCCGTATCTAAAGGAGATGCTAGGACGCCTCGGAGACCTAGGAAACTTAGGAGGCATAGTCGAGTATCACACCGGCACGATGCCCTCCGGCACGCAACTCGTAGGTGAGTACAATGCCGAGAACGTGTCGGCGGCGCTATGCGTGGGTACGTATTTCGGCATAAGCGAGGACGATGCACTCGCCGCCATTCGTGCCTACACGCCTACCAACAACCGCTCGCAGCATATGAAGACCGAGCGCAACGAGCTCGTCATCGATGCCTACAACGCCAACCCTACATCCATGCAGGCGGCTATTTGTGCCTTCCAAGGCGAGACATATATTCTCGGCGCGATGCGGGAGCTAGGCGAATACACGAAGGTGGAGCATCAGAATCTGGTCAATATGCTGCTGGAGCGTAAGGCCGAACGCGTGCTGCTCGTAGGACCGGAATATCGCGAGACGACGGCTCCCTACCCGATCTTTGACAACGTAGAAGCCCTCATCGCTTACCTCAAGGAACAAGCTCTCACAGGATGTCACATCCTCATCAAAGGTTCCAGGAGCAACCAACTGGAGCAAATCATACCCCTATTATGAAAAAGAAGAATATCATCATCATCGTTATCCTCGCCCTCGTAGCGGCCGGACTGCTGTATTTCGTACTGCGCCAGCAGCATGAGATGCGCGAGATGGTCGAGCAACTCGAGTATGAGAAAGAGGAACTGCAAGACGAATACGAAGACCTGGCACTGCAGTTTGACGGCTACCGCGATATCCAACTCTCCAATGACTCGCTGACGCAGAAGTTGGCGGAGGAGCAACAGCGCGTACGCGACCTGCTGGAGGAGTTGCGTATCACCAAGGTGACCAACGCCCGCCGTATCGCCGAACTCAAGAAAGAGTTGGCTACCGTACGCAGCGTGATGCAGGTATATGTACAGCAGATCGACTCGCTCAACCAGACCAACGAGCGCCTGACGAACGAGAACCGCGAGTACCGCACCCGGAACGAACAGATCACCGCGGAGAACAACCTGCTCACCCGCGACAACGACCGTCTGCAGCAGACCGTCACCCGTGCTGCGATGCTTGAGGTGACCAATTTCCGCGTCACGACGCTCAATAAACGCGACCGCAAGACTTCGTCCTTCGCCCAGATCCAGAAACTGCAGTTCGACTACACGATTCTGCGCAATATCACCTGCACACCGGGCATCAAGACCGTCTATCTGCGTCTGGTTCGTCCCGACGGCCTTGTGATGCAGAAATCTCCCGACCACCTCTTCCCCTTTGAGAACAGCCGAATCGAGTACTCCGTCAAACAGGACATCGAGTACGGCGGCGAGGAGATGTCGGCTACGCTCTACTGGCCTGTGGAGGAGATACTCGAAGCCGGAGTATATAACGCCGACTTCTTTATCGACGGCAACCTCGTAGGCAGCTTCCCCTTCACCCTGAAAAAGTAAAAATTGAGAAGTGAAGTGTGAAAAATGCATTTTTTGTAGAAAAAATTTGCATATATCAGAAAAAAGCAGTACTTTTGCAGGCTTTTTTAGTCGAGCGGCTCGACACCCGTTAAGCCATTCGGCAGAAATGCAAATAAATCCGGCGAAGTTGTGATCCCCGCGATGCTCCTTTAGCCGACATTGTTTAACACTAAATGGTAAATATTATGTATTTGACCCCTGAAAAGAAAGTTGAACTTTTTGAGAAGTACGGCAAAGACGCCAAGAACACCGGTTCGGCAGAGAGCCAAATTGCGCTCTTCACCTTCCGTATCCAACACCTCACCGAGCACCTCAAGCTCAACCGCAAGGACTTCGGTACCGAGCGCGCGCTAAACGCATTGGTAGGTAAGCGTCGTCGTATGCTCGACTATCTGAAAGCCAAAGACATCGAGCGCTACCGTGCTATCATCAAGGAGTTGGGTATCCGCAAATAAGTTTGCGTTACAACCTTTCCTCAAGCCCTGTTTCCCAACCGAAACAGGGCTTATTAGTATTGTCCGTGTCTTATCCTGAAATAGGTTTACTCATAAAACTAACATAAATGTACAATTT
>CAMJDT010000008.1 GCA_946404495.1 uncultured Bacteroidales bacterium | reverse complement strand
TCGCCGCCTGGCGTGCGCAGAAGGACCTCGCCGGTGGCCAACCCACCTTGAAGGCCTACATCTGGGCGGACGAGCTCGACAAGTACGATCAAGCACACCAGGGATAAGGACGAAGGACAAATGTACGAAGGACGAAGGATTTACGAAGGTAAAAAAGGACGAAGGTCCATCGTACATCAACTAAATCGTACATCAATCGTACATCGTACATAGTACATCGTACATGAAAATCGCAGATTTTTAACGAATTCTGCGATTTTTTATTTTCCTCCAACGAGTTTTTTGATGTCGTTGAGTTTGTTGAGGGCTTCGAGGGGGGTGAGGTTGTTGATATCGAGGCGGGTCAGTTCGTCGCGAATTTGCTCGAGGACGGGGTCGTCAAGTTGGAAGAAGGAGAGCTGCATCCCTTCGTGGGCGCCGACGGCACCCTTGCCGGGTTTGGCAGCGGGTTTGGCGACGAGGTCGGAGGTGACATTGCTCTCGAGGTCTTTCAGCACCTGATTGGCACGCTCCACGATGGAGGCGGGCATGCCGGCGAGTTTGGCCACATGGATACCGAAGCTGTGTTCGCTGCCGCCGCGCACGAGTTTGCGCAGGAAGATGACCTTACCGTCCGCCTCGCGCACGGAGACATTATAGTTGCGGATCCGGTCGAAGAGGCGCTCCATCTCGTTGAGTTCGTGGTAGTGGGTCGCGAAGAGGGTCTTAGCGTGGAAGCGGTTTTCGTGGATATACTCCACGATGGACCAGGCGATGGAGATGCCGTCGTAGGTGCTGGTACCGCGGCCGAGTTCGTCGAAGAGGACGAGGGAGCGCTCGGAGAGGTTGTTGAGGATGCTGGCGGCCTCGTTCATCTCCACCATAAAGGTGCTCTCGCCCACGGATATGTTATCGTTGGCACCGACGCGGGTGAAGATCTTATCCACCCACCCTATCTCGGCCTTGTCGGCCGGTACGAAGCTGCCGATCTGGGCCATAAGGACGATGAGGGCAGTCTGCCTCAATAGCGCAGACTTACCCGCCATATTGGGGCCGGTGAGGATAATGATCTGCTGGCCGTTGTTGTCGAGCAGAATGTCGTTGGGCACATACTGCTCACCGAGGGGCAGATGCTGCTCGATGACGGGGTGGCGTCCCTGCCGGATGTCGATGCGCAGCGAGTCGTTCATCTCGGGGCAGACGTAGTGATGATTGGCGGCCGTGAGGGCAAAGGAGGCGAGGCAGTCGAGTTGGGCGATGACGTGTGCATTGACCTGGAGGTCGGGCACATAGTCGGTGAGGAAGAGCAGGAGCTCCATATAGAGGCGGTTCTCGATCTGCTGGATCTGTTCGGAGGCGTGGGATATCTGTTCCTCGTACTGCTTGAGTTCGGGTGTGATATAACGCTCGGCGCTGACGAGTGTCTGCTTGCGGATCCAGTCGGCGGGCACCTTATCACGATAGGTATTGCGCACCTCGAGGTAGTACCCGAAGACGCTATTGTAGGCTATCTTGAGGCTCGGAATGCCGGTTCGCTCGGCCTCGCGCTGCTGGAGTTGCAGCAGATACTGCCGTCCGTTATGCTCCATGTCGCGGAGGCGATCCAGTTCCTCGTCGACGCCATCGGCGATGGTACCCGTCTTGCCGCTCTGCGCGGGCGGGTTTAGGGCGATGGTGCGGTCGATACGAGCGGAGACCTGCTCGAGTACCTGCAGCTGTTCGCCGAGGAGGTGGAAGTAGGATTTCTCTTCGCTATCGAGACTATCCTGCTTTACCTGTCCGATGGCCTTGAGGGCCTGACTCAGTGCCTGGCACTCGCGGGGACCGATACGTCCCGTAGAGACCTTACCGGCCAGCCGCTCGAGGTCCTGCATAAGGGCTATCTGAAGGCGGATGCGGTCGCGTTTGTCCCCCTGACGCAAGAGGAGTGAGACGACGCTCTGGCGGTTCTGAATGGCGCGGATGTCTTTGAGCGGCAGCGAGAGCCAGCGATGGAGCATACGGGCGCCCATGGGGCTGACGGTGTCGTCGATGATGTCGATGAGTCCGACACCCTCGGAGGCCGTGGAGCGGAAGAGCTCGAGGTTACGAACGGTGAAGGTATCGAGCCAGACGTAGCGGTCTTCCTCGAGTCGGCTGAGCGAACGGATATGGCCGGTCTGGAGGTGCTGCGTCATATCGAGGTAATGCAGGATGCCTCCCGCGGCGATGACGGCCAGGGGCATGGAGTCGACGCCGAAGCCCTTGAGGTTGGCGGTACCGAACTGCTTGGTGAGGCGGTCGTTGGCGGCCTCGGAGGTGAGCATCCAGTCGTCGAGTTCGAAGGTAAAATAGCGATCGGCGAAGGCCGACTCAAAGCGTTCGCGCTTGCCGCGCAGGTAGAGCACCTCCTTGGGTTTGAGGTTGGTGAGGAGTTTGGAGACATAGTCCTCCGTGCCTTGCCCTACGAGAAACTCGCCGGTACTGAGATCGAGGAAGGCGGCGCCTATTTGTTGGGGTCCCTTGCCCTCGGAGAAATGGACGCAGGCGACGAAGTTATTCTCCTTGGACTGCAGGGTGGTATCCGAATAACTGACACCCGGTGTGACCAGTTCCGTGACGCCGCGTTTGACCAGTTTCTTGGTCAGTTTGGGGTCCTCCAGTTGGTCGCAGATGGCCACGCGCAGACCCGCCCGTACGAGTTTGGGCAGGTAGGTATCGAGGGCATGGAAGGGAAAACCCGCCATCTCGAGGGTACCGCTGCCCTGACCGCCGTTAGAGCGGTGGGTAAGGGTGATCTGCAGGATCTTGGAGGCCCGCACTGCGTCCTCTGCGTAGGTCTCGTAGAAGTCGCCGCAGCGGAATAGCAGCATGGCATCCGGGTATTGTTCCTTGATCGCCCGGAACTGCTTCATCATCGGAGTCAATTCTGTTGACATTTGGTCATTTACCATTTAGACATTTACCATTTATGTACCATTTAGTTATTTGGCCATTTATTCCTTTCACTTTTCACCTTTCACTTTTCACCTTATTTTATGTCGACTGTGAAGCGGAGGTTAAACATGCGGCCGGTGAGGTAGTTGGGGCTGGCGAAGCGGGTACCTTCGGTGGCGGTGATCCAGTAGTAGGAGTTGACGTTGTTCCAGTCCACTACGTTGAACACCTCGAAATAGATCGACCACGCGGCGACGTGCTTGGCGGAGGGTTTGCGCATGAACTTATCCGTAGCGGCCGAGAAGGTACGGCTGGCACCGAGGTCGATACGCTTATAGATCGGCATATGTCCCAAGTAACGCATATTCTCCTGCCGCGGATAGCCGAAGGGCAGTCCGTCGGAGAAGATGAGCTTGAGATGGAAGCGGTACTGCGGGAAGCGCGGGATATAGTCCTGAAAGAAGAGCGTGAGCGCCCAGCGTTGCTCCTGCGGCTGGGGGAACCAGCCTCGATCGTAGGGGTCGTCTGTCATGCGCATCTTAGAGGACATCGTGGAGAAACTGAGCCAGGAGTCGACGCCCGGCACGAGTTCGCCGTAGAACTTGATATCCAGTCCGGCGGTATAACCCACGGCATCGTTGACGCCTGAGTACCTGACGCGCACGTTATCGACGGTATAACTCTCCATGCGGTCGATGTACTTAAAGTAGGCCTCCGCCGTCAGGCGGAAGGGTCGTCCCCAGGCGCGGAAGTAGTAATCGGCACCGGCGAGCACCTGCGCGCAGCGTTGGGCCTTTAAGTCCTTATTGAGCCGGATACGTGCCACGCCGTTGTCGTAGAGCATCTGGCGGTATTCCTTGTAGAAGGGTGCCTGGTAGTAGAGACCGGTCGCGAAGCGGAAGGTGAAGTCGCGCTTCCAGCCGGGTATGATCGTGAGGTTGGCCCGCGGGGAAAGGAGTACCTCGTTGGTAAACGAGTTCCAATTGAGGCGCACACCGCCCGTGAGGAGGATGTTACCGCGGTTGGTGATCCATTTGTAGGTCTCCTGTGCATAGGCCTCGAGGCGTGCGTCGCGCAGGTCGGTCTCGGCCTTGAGGGCATAGTAGAGCGGCATCGTCACGCCGTCGTCGGGCATGGAATAGCCCATGGAGTCGCGCCACTCCCACTCGCTGATGCGGTCTCGGATCATCTCCATCTTGGCGCGTACGCCCCACTCCAGCCGACTCTGCTCATAGAGCCAACCGCCGTCGTAGGCCAGGGTGACGAGGCCGGCCTGCAGCGTATTGCGGGCATGCTCGTGGAAGTTACCCGTACCGAGGACGGTAGCGGTAGAGGTGCCGTCGATGGTGGCATCGGGGCGGTGGACGGCCTCATTGGCGGACGAGTTATCGCGCTCGGAGAGGACATAGTCGCTATGGATATCGTAGGTCTCCTTCTCGTTGGTATAGTAACCCGAGAGGGTAAGGAGCGAGAGCAGTTGACCGCGCGAGAGGGGGTGCCTGCCCTCGGCCTGCAGGGCGAGGAAGGCGGTGGTGAAGAGGTCCTTCTCCTGACCCTCGTACCAGATGGTCTTATTGAGCGGCTGCAGGTAGGTACCGAAGCTCTCGCTCATGGAGTCGGGGTGGAAGCTGTAGCTGTTGCGGGAGAAGTTGCCCAGCATCTTCATCTCCCAACTCTCTCCTTTCACCTTTAAGTTTTCACCGGGGCTTCCCCGAAAAATCTGCAGATTTTTGGGGTCCCCTTCACCTTTCAACTTCCATGTCATTTGGGTCTGGTAGTCGATGAAATTAGGCTGGTAGTTGCCCTTGGTAGGCAGGGCGCCGAGCATATACTTGGAGGTCTTGTAGCGGATGCCGTGCATCTGCGACTGCGTGCTGTCGCCCCAGCCGACATAGGCGTTGGCGCCGAGGAGGGATACGCCCACGGTAGCCTCGAGGCGCTCGGGGCGTTTGTAACGGATATCGAGCACGGAGGCCATCTTATCGCCGTAGCGTGCGTCGAATCCGCCGGCAGAGAAGTCGACCTTCTCCACCATCTCGGGGTTGACAAAACTGAGTCCCTCCTGTTGCCCCGAGCGCAACAATAGAGGCCTATGGATCTCGATGCCGTTGACGTAGACGGAGTTCTCGTCGAAGTTACCTCCGCGTACGTTGTACTGGGTAGAGAGTTCGTTGTTCTGGTTGACGCCGGCAAAGGTAATGAGGAGACTCTCGATGGATCCGCCCGTAGCGTCGGGCATGACGCGCGTGAGTTCGCGACTGACCTCGTCCATCTGGCCGAGGCGGCGGCTGAGTCCGCGCACCTCTATCTGCTCCAAGAGTTGCGCATCGGTCAGCATCTCCACATTGACATTGACTACATCACGGTCGGTAAAGAACTCCTGGCGGATCGTGACATAGCCGAGCATCTGATAGGAGATGGTGACGGTGTCGGTGAGGTCGAAGGAGAGGGAGTAGTAGCCGTTCTGGTTGGTGGTGGTACCGGTAAGGCCGTCCTGCAGATAGACGTTGACCAGCTCGATACCGATATTCTGTTCATCGACAACGTAGCCGTACACGCGCACTTGTCGCGCATGTACGGATACAATACCGAGCCACCCGATAAGGAGCAGCCATGTTGCTATTTGCCGGATCCTCTGCGTAGGGATGGCTTACTTATTGAAATAGCGTTTGAACAGTCCTTGGAAGCCTGCGCCGTGGCGTGCTTCGTCCTTGGCCATCTCGTGAACGGTGTCGTGGATAGCGTCCCAGTTCATGGCTTTCGCACGTTTGGCGATAGCGAGCTTGCCCTCGCAGGCACCTGCCTCAGCCATCATGCGTTTCTCGAGGTTGGTCTTGGTGTCCCAAACGACGTCACCCAAGAGTTCGGCGAACTTAGCGCAGTGTTCTGCCTCCTCATAGGCGTACTGACGGAAGGCGGCTGCGATCTCGGGATACCCCTCGCGGTCGGCTTGGCGCGCCATAGCCAGGTACATACCTACCTCGGTAGCCTCACCCATGAAGTGAGCATTGAGGTCCTTGCGCATCTCGTCGTCAGCGTCTTTTGCTACACCGATCACATGTTCGCAAGCGAACTGAATACCGTCGGTCTTGGCCTCTTTCCAGGTTACTACTTGTTTGCACTGCGGGCAACGCTCCGGCGCCTCGCTTCCCTCAAATACGAATCCGCAAATGGGGCAAATGAATTTCTTGTTCATACGAATTGTTTTTATAGTTGGTTAATAAATTGGTCGTTGGTCGTTAGTCGTTAGTCGTTGGTACGATCCGAATGCGACCTCTGTGGGTCGCCACCCGGGCTCGCGAGGATACGCGGCGGTTGGCTACGAAGCGATCCCAGTAACTGACGATGAGCGTCGTAAGCGGCAGGGCGATGATCATGCCTATGACGCCGCAAATGGCGCCCCAGATACTGAGGCTCAGGAGGATAGCCGCGGGGCTGAGTCCCGTCACATTGCCCATGATCTTAGGCGTGAGGTACATATCCTGGATGGTCTGCACCACGATGAAGACGATGGCCATCATCAATAGCGTCAGCCACACGGGCTGACCGGTCTGGGACGACTGCATCAGGCAGAGCACGATGCAGGGCGGTATACCCAGTGCCTGCATATAGGGCACCATATTCAATACTCCGATGATCAGACCCATGGCTATTCCCATCGGGAGTCCGATGATGGAGAAGCCGATGGCGAAGAGGATGCCTACGCAGGTAGCGACCAACGCCTGCCCGCGGAAGTAAGCATTCATATTACGATCGATATCGCCTACGAGCGTCATGATGCGCGGACGTATCTTACGGGGGATATACTTGGGCCAGTTCTGACGGATATTGGGGAAGTCGATCATGAGGAAGATGAGATAGAGGAAGCCGATGAAGGCCACCAGAAGCTCACTAAAGAGACTGAGTCCGCCGGTGATCCAATTGCCGATCTTAGGCAGCAGCTCCTTAATGGACTGCTTCATCTCGGGGCTGGCCAGGACGGCTTGCCAGTCCCAGGTCTCCTGCCAATTGATCAGTTTCTGCCGCGTCTCGGCAGAGACATAGTCGTCCAGATTGAAGGTCGCTATATAGCGCTGGAAGCCGTCCCAGGCCAAGTTGACCTCACGGGCCACGGGACCCTTGAGCGCAGCACCTGCGCCCACGACGATACCGATCACCAGGAGCAGGGTCACGGCGACCGCGAGGACGCGGTTTCGAACGCGGCATTTATGCTGCACGAAGCCCACGACGGGATCCAGTATGTAAGCGATCAGAAAACTGACGAAGAACGGCAAAAGTACGCCGTAGAGACGACTGAACATAGCGGCTGACTACTTCTTACGACGAAAGATGGCGTTACGCACGCGGTTGAAGATGGACACATAGAAGTTGAGCTCCTGCGTGGCATTATCGACGCGTGTCTGCAGACGAACCTGCTCCAGCTCCAGTTCGTGCTCCGCCTTCAGGGCCTGCAGCTCAAGCTCCTCCTCCGAGGCGATGAGCTGCTTACTCATCAGCGCGATGAAGGGATGGATAAAGAGCGGGCGACGCAGCATCACCGCGAGAAGGATCAGCAGTGCATACACGCCCATCATAATGAGCGCAGCGGCCCACACGGGCATGCAGGCGGAGAGCGCATTGATCGCCGCTACCGAGGCAAAGGCCAGGAGGGCAAAGACGCAGAGCACGAGGGTGAAGATGAGCAGGAACTGGCCCAATATACGGCTTACGATACCGATGAGGCGCAGTCGGCCGACATTACCTACGGCACGGGCTGCCACCATCAGTTCCTCGCGGAGCTGCTGAAAGAACGTACGCTCCATATCAGGCCTCCTTCTTGGTCTCCTTGACCGGTTCGGCTGCTACCTCTGCCGCACAGCCGGGACGTTTAGCGAGAATCTCGGTCTTGACTTGTTCGCAGAAATCATCGGCACGCTTCTTGGCTTGCTCGGCCAGGTCGCGTAGTTCCTTGCGAATCTCTTCTCCGTTCTTGGGGGTCAACATGAGTGCCACCGCAGCGCCTGCTACCGCTCCTCCGATAAACAGGGCAATACCTTTCAATGCATTATTCATACCGGTTGTTGTTTAAAGGTTAGTAATCCGTTTTACTATTTCGGCTGCAAAGATACGACTTTTTTTTCATATATGCAAGATTTTTTATAAAAAAAATAATCGTGCCCCCCATTTTAGGGGGGCTAAGAAATAAAATCGCAGAATTCGTAATGAATCTGCGATTTTTTGATTTTTAGGACAAAGTCCCGGAACAGGTCGGCAGAGCCGGGAGGATATCCGTTGCTTAGAGCGAGATAGCTCCGCTGGGGCAAGCGTCTGCGCAGGTGCCGCACTCGGTGCACATATCGGGGTCGATACGATAGATGTCACCCTCAGAGATAGCGCCCATCGGGCATTCGTCCTTGCAAGTACCGCAAGCGATACAATCGGTAGAAATTTTGTAAGCCATGGTGTTTAATATTGATTTATTGTTGTATTGTTGTATTGTTGTATTTTCAATTTCGAGTGCAAAGGTAGCACTTTTTTTTGATATATGCAAACTTTTTGATAAATTTCTTACTTTTTTTTGCCAAGAGCGGCTAATAATTGCTGATTTGGGGTAGTAGCCCCTTCCTCCACGAGTCCTTTGCGCCGTGCGAAGTCGGACCAGGACTTGGGTCCCTTACCCGCGAGGGGGAGTCCGAGTTGGAGAAAATGGCAGTAGGCGATACCGAGTGCATCGGTGGCATCGAGTTTGCGGGGCATCTTATCGTCGGGGATACGGAGCATGCGTTGGAGCATGTCGGCGACCTGAAGCTTGGTGGCATGACCGTTGCCGGTGATGGCCATCTTGACCTTCATAGGCGAGTACTCCACGACGGGCACGTCGCGCGAGAGTGCCGCCGCGATAGCCACGCCCTGGGCATGGACGATCTTGATCATGGTCTGGGGGTTCTTGTCCACAAACTGCGACTCGATGGCGAGTACGGTGGGGTGATGCCGGTCGATGAGTTCCTGCAGGAAGAAGAACTCCTTCTGGAGCCGCGCGTACTGGTCCTCGTCACGATGTACATCCAATACATCAAAGCAGACGATATCCGCCTGCTTGCCCACGGTGTGCAGAAGGGCGTAGCCCATAAAGAGGGTGCCGGGGTCCACACCGAGGATGAGATGTTCGTTGACGAGTTTATCCTGCATCGTTGTCGCGTTCGCGAGCGCGGAAGGCGCCGCGGAAGATGATGAGTAGGGCACCGAGCAGCAGCACGTAGTCAGCTGCGGTGAGATTGACGGCCGCAAAAGGCTGACCGCCTATCTCGAAGAAGGCCATGACGGCGCCGATGAGCAGCGTCACGAGGCCGAGGATGAGAAGTAGCTTGCTCGTTTTCATTCCTTCACGATATAAACGTCCTCCCCGGGCGCGTGCATATAATACTCTTCGCGCGCGAACTGCTCGAGCGAGTCGGTGGAGCGCAGCCAGTTGATCTTACGCTGCGTAGCCTCTATATCGGCCCTGGTAGCGCGTATCTGCTGTTCGGTCTGCCGTATCTGCCGCCGACGCTGGATGCCTTTTAAGATCGACTGTTCGCCCACAAAGACAAAGACGACGCCGAAGGTAACACACACAAGTACGTACTTATTGAGCACGTACTTGCGTATGATATGTAGAAATCGGGAGTCACGCATATTAGTAGATCACGACTTTCTCGGTGGTGATATATCCGTCCTCGGCCTGGAGCACTACGATGTAGTAACCCGGTACGGCAGGCAGGGTGAGCGGCGTGTCGCCCTCGTAGAAGTCGCCGTTGGCGCACTTATAGCCGGCCGCGTCGTAGACGTAGTATTCACCCTTCTTGGGCGCTACGATATTGACATCGGGTTCGCGTTGCGGTGCTGCATTGGGTCGTACGCCGTACTGTCCGCCGCGGTGGTCGGTGTCGCGGATGAGGATCGGGCAGGTCGGGATGGCCCGGGTCTCACCCTCGCGCACGAGTTCGGCGTGGACGTACTTGTTGACAATGCTGTTGCTACCCGAATAGAGGTAGTCGCTGATGCCGGCACTGACGTCGTTGATGAACCACTCGATCTGCGAGAACTCGTAGTTACCGCAGTAGGTCTGCGAGTTGATGGTCTGGTTGTTGAGCACAGCGACGACATTGTTCCAGTTCTGCTCGATGATCCACGACGGATACTTAATGAGAATCGTGGTATCCAGGTGCGAGCTACCGCAGGCCACGTTATCAACGGTGAGGCGGATGTGGTAGTAGTTCGGGGTGACGAAGCAGTACTGGTCGTGGCGCATCGGCACGGTGATGATACCGGTGGCGTCTACCTGACCGGTCGAGCCCGGCAGTTCGTACTGCGAAGCGTAGGTGTCGAGGAACTCGACCTTATAGGTCTGAGGCATCGAACCCGTCACATGGAAGCCGAGGTCGAACTCAAAGGCATCGCCGCAGATATTCTCATTGGGCAGGAAGATATCGGTCAGCGTGGTGGTCTCCAGCACAGTGATATACGACTTATAGACGATGGATACACCCTTCACGCGGTTGGTATCGAGGTAGGTAACCTCCATATTCTCCGTAGGATAATAGATGTGTCCGTAGACGCTGATACCGTTGGGATCACCCTTACAGTAAACGAGGTCTTGTACATCGATGAGGGTGTCGGTATGGATCACCTCGAGGTGCAACTCATAGTAGCGGTTACATCCCTCGGGCGTGTTGCCGATGATCTCGTAGTTACCGCTGGAGAAGTACTCGCCCAGTTTCGTACCCTCGACGTCGTACCAGTAGTAGGGTGCATCGAAGTCGAAGATGGTAGCGAAGGTCTCGTCCTGACGGTCACGGCTGGAGTGATTGACTACGGCCTTGACATAGATCGTACTGTCGCAGCCCCAGACGGACTGGTAGCGGAAGGCGTACGGTACCGAGGTGGAGGTGCGGAAGATACGTCCGTCGAATTCGACGCTGTCGCAGCCGGTCAGAGGAACGGTATCCACATAGGTGGGTTCGATCTTGATGATGGTACGATAGACAGAGTCCATACCGCCGTTGGTCCATGCATCGAAGCGGTAAGCGCCCGACTCGAAGATGGTATCGCCATCGAAGACAGGCAACTCGTTGGTGCAATAGTGCGACTCCTCGTACTCGGAGCACTTGGTGGTACGCACGTAGTGGACATGACGGATCGAGTCGCAGCCGTTGACGGAGTGCAGGGTATCGTTGAAGGTAGAGTCACGATCCCAGTACTGGATTCCGTTGTGGACGTAGGGCAGTTCGTCGTAGCAGACGAGGATGGTCGTATCGATCTCCACGAAGCCCTTACCGATGAGCGTGAGCGTATAGACGGAGTCGCAGCCGTGAACGGTGATGCAGCTGTCGTAGTATACACCCGGGCGGTCGAAGATGAAGTTCGTACCGGGCTTCAGCGGGTTCGGGTGGTTCGGCCACTCGAAGGCGGTATTCTCGCAGAAGGAGTAGCGCTCCTCGAAGTGGTAGGTCTGGTTCTTGTTGATAATATGCTTCACGACACTATCGCAGCCCGTCAGACGCGAGAGGAAGACTTCCTCGTAGACGCAACTGGAGGTGATGAGTGAGTCGTTGATATAGAGCGAGTCGCCGTCGCAGATATCGGTATTGATGATCGTGACGGGTATCTCATCGTGGAAGCGTACGTGGTAGCATACGATGCTATCCTGACCGTTGGCGGTACGGAGCGTATCGTAGTAGTCGCCGTTGGCGCGGATGCGAATGTCGTTAAGGTAGAAGACGTCGCCGTAGCAGACATCGATGATGGTATCGTTGTAGGCAGCCTGGTAGACGGTCGCGTGGAGTTCATAGATGGAGTCGCAGCCGTTGACCGTGCCGTAGCGCTTCATATAGATACCCGAGTGGGTAATATTCATACCCTGCCACTCGTGTACATCGTTGATACCATAGGAGCGGTACTCTACGTACTTATAGGTCTGATAGTGGTTCAAGTGGAGACGGACGATCGAGTCGCAGCCTACCGACGAGAGCAGTGTATCCTCGTAGGTGCCGGACTCGGTATAGGCGTGTCCGCCCAGGTAGAAGGTATCGCCCTTACAGATGAATACCTGTTCGTCGACGATATAGATACTATCCACTGTCAGGTTCAATACGAAGACGCTATCCTGACCCTTGAAGGTAAAGAGCGAGTCGTAGTAGGTACCCGAGTCGTAGAGGGTCTGACCGTGCCAGTAGTAGGGATAGTCCTCATCGTTGAGGCAGAGATGCTTATCCTCGCGGAAGGTATACGCGTGGTCTACACTGAGTTCGAGGCGCCAGATACTGTCGCAGCCCGAGACGGTGCGGCAGCTATCCCAATAAACGCCTTCCTTGGTCAGGGTGACGGGTACGCCGCAGTGGTGCCACTCGTAGGTGGAGCCCGGATTCATCGAAGCATGACGCTCGATGAAGAAGCTCTCGGCCACGTTGACCACATAACGGAAGATACTATCGCAGCCGGCAATCGTGTGCAAGGTATCGTAGTATACACCCGGACGGGTGATCTCCACACCCGGCATCACGCGCAGCGTATCGTCCTTACAGATCTGCAGCTGGCGCTCGATGAGGTAGGTGGTAGCGTGGTTCACCATCAGTTGAATGATGGAGTCGCAGCCGTGCGACGAGTAGAGCGTGTCGTAGTAGATACCGGGCTTGGAGATGGTCTGACCGTTGAAGGTATAGAACTCTTTGTTGCAGAGGCTGTAGCTACGCTGCTCGAAGGACTTACGATAAACTACCAGCTCGAGGCGGTAGATACTGTCGGCGCCGTAGTAGGTGGTCTGGTTATCGAAGTAGGTACCCGATGTCTCGTAGGACCTGTTATGCCAGAGGTAAGGCAGTTCGTCCTCGCAGACGGTGTCGCGCTCGATGAAGTAATAGGTCTTATTCTCGATGAGGGTCAACTTATAGATCGAGTCGCAGCCGGCTACGGTCTTGCAGCTATCCCAGAATACGCCGGCCTTGGTGAGGATGCGTACGCTGCCGTCCTGATGCCAGGTATAGGTAGCACCCGGGTTGATGAGGTCGGTCTTCTCGAAATAGAAGTCGGGGTTAAAGGTCACTACGTACTGTACGACGCTGTCGCAGCCGTGCAAGGTCTGCAGGGTATCGAGGTAGAGACCGGCCTTGGTGATGTTCTGACCGCGGAAGCGGAAGATCTCGCCACGGCAGAGGCTGATACGCGTGGATGCGAACGGAGCGGTATGGATCGTCAGACGCAGGGCATAGACGCTGTCGGTGCCGTAGATGGTCTTGAGCGAGTCGTAGAAGACGCCCGTGGTGGTATAGTCATGACCACGCCAGCGGTACGGCAGGCTGTCCTTCTCGTTGGCGCAGAACTCGCGTACGGTCTCGAAGTAATAGTAGTCGTTCTCGTAGAGGAACAAGCGGTAGATCGAGTCGCAGCCGAGGGCGGTGCGGCAACTGTCGAAGTAGGTGCCCGGCTCGGTCAGGATACGCGTGGAACCGTTCTGGTGCCAGAGGTACGAGCCGCCCGGATTCATATAGGCCGTCTCCTCGAAGAAGAAGGTCGGATTGACGGTGACGACATACTGGATGACGCTGTCGCAGCCCGTGAGCGTATACATCGTGTCGGTATAGATACCGGGCTCGGTGATCCGTTCGCCGCGGAAGAAGAAGGACTCACCCGGGCAGAGGTTAATACGCGTGGAGACGAAGGGAGCGTCATGGATCGTCAGCTTCAGAACATAGATACTGTCGGCACCGAGGTGCGTCATGAGACTGTCGTAGTAGACACCCGTGGTGGAATAGCTGTGTCCGCGCCATACGAACGGCAACTGATCCGTCTCGTTCGCGCAGAACTCCTTCACGGTCTCAAAGAGATAGTAGTCGTTCTCGTAGAGGAAGAGGCGGTAGATCGAGTCGCAGCCCAATACAGTGCGGCAACTGTCCCAATAAACGCCCGGCTTGGTGAGCGTTACCTTGAAGCCGTCACGGTGCCACTGATACGAGCCGCCCGGATTCATATAGGCCGTGTCGTTGATGAAGAACGACGGATTGACGGTGACTACATACTGGATCACGCTGTCGCAGCCGGTGAGCGTGTACATCGTGTCGGTATAGATACCCGGCTCGGTGATACGTTCGCCACGGAAGTAGAACGCTTCGCCCGGACAGAGGTTAACACGGGTCGAGACGAAGGATGCATCCAGCACGGTGAAGTTCAACGCATAGACGCTATCCGCACCCGTTACGGTCATCATCGAGTCGTAGTAAACGCCCGTGGTCGAATAGTAATGATCGCGCCAGAGGTACGGTATCGAGTCATCGTTGGAGCAGAAGGTGCGGACGGTCTCGAAGTAGTAAGCCTCATTTTTGAGGAGGATGAGCTTATAGACGGAGTCACAGCCGTGGACGGTCTTGCAGCTGTCCCAATATACGCCCGGACGGGTATAGGTCTTATTGTGCCATTCGAAGGTGCCGTTGGGGTTCAAGCGGTTATGGTCCTCGAAGTAGAAGTTAGGAACGAAGTTCACGACGTAGTGAATGACGCTATCGCAGCCGAGGTTGGTAAAGAGCGTGTCGTCGTATATACCGGACTGGGTCACGCGTTCGCCGCGGTAGTAATACGGCTCATTGTGGCAGACGAAGAGTTCCTGATACTGCTCGTAGGACGGACGTACCGATACGCGGAGTTCGACTACGGAGTCGCACCCGAGTGCGGTCTGCAGGCGGCTGATATAGACACCGGCGCTGTCGATCCACTGGCCGTTGTAGAGGAACGGTATGCCCGACGAGCAGAGCAAGGTATCTACCCGTGTATAGGCCGTGTCGGCATTGAAGAGGTAGAAACGATAGACGCTGTCGGGATAGTTATTCATCTTATTGGCTTCGGTCTGGAACGGCAGCGAGTACTGGCCCTGCTGACTATAGAACTTATCGTAGATGAAGACGCTGTCATCCGGGCACAAGGGGATGGAATCCAGTTCGGAGCACTTCTCCGTAAGGATCAGTACGAACTTATAGGTAGAGTCGCAGCCGTCGGGCGTACGATAGAACTTCTCGATGACGGTGTCGCGCCAGAAGGTGGTGGAGTCCTCCTCGTATACCCAGACGTAGGGCAGACTGTCGGGACAGATCACGACGATCTCGGAGTCGCGCACGGTCTTGTGGAAGGTGATATTGATCTCGTAGATCGAGTCGCAGCCGAAGATAGAGGTCTGGCGGTCGAAGTAGCGCCCCTCGTAGGTGAGTGTCTGATCATGCCAGAGGAAGGTGTCCTCCTCGCAGACGTTCTTCTCCTCGTAGAAGTAATAGGTAGGCCAGAAATCATATACCACATGGCTGATGACGGGGCAGCCGTACATATTGTAGGTCGTGTCGGAGAAGACGGAGGTAACGGTGATGACGGAGTCACGATAGGTAGCTACGTCGCCGTGGCAGGTCCAGATGGTATCGTAGGTCTCGACCGAGGGATAGACGACAAGTCGCAACTCATAGACGCTATCGCAGCCTACGACGTCGGCCTGCGTACGCAGACTGTCGAAGTAGGTACCGGTCTCGAAGAGGTAACGGCCGCGCCAGAGGTACGGTGTCTCGTTGCTGCAGATCATATCGGTCTGGAGTTCGTAGAAGGGTTCGTTGACCGTCAGGGTCAGACGGTAGACACTGTCGCAAGCTACACTGCCCGCGCGGGTCTTGAGGCTGTCGTAGTAGATACCCGCACGCGTCAGGTACCGGTCGTGCCACTCGTATACATCGCCGCGGCAGATGGTCTTGGTCTCCTCGAACATGTAGGAGCGGGCCATATCGATGACGATGGTATAGACGCTGTCGCAGCCGTGGATGGTCTTCAGGGAGTCGCGATAGACGGCGGGTCCGTAGAAGACGGTATCCTTGTAGTGATACGGGAAGTTGTTCTCGCAGAGCTCGATGCGCTCCTCGTAGTTGTACGACGGATAGACGGTTAGGTTCAACTCATAGATACTGTCGTAGCCGTGACGGGTGAGATGGCGGTCGTAGTAGGTACCGCTCTCAGAGTAGAAGGTGCCATGCCAGTAGTAGGGACCGTCGTTCTGACACCAGGTGATCTCCTCCTTATTGTAGAAGGTCGGATAGACAGTCAGGACGAGGCGATAGGTGGAGTCGCAGCCCTGATAGGACGAGTAGCCCTCCTCGTAGATACCCGGCGTGCTATAGGAGTTACCGCGCCAGATATAGGCCTCTTTGTCGCAGATGCTGACGCTGTCTACGTACCAGTAACGCGGAGTCCAGTTGAGCACCAAGGACTTGACGGAGTCGCAGCCGTGGATGGAGGTCAGGGTATCGTAGTATATACCCGGTTGGCGAATCGTATCGCCGCCCCAGATGACGGTACCGCCGTTGCAGATGGTATCGCGGAACTCGACGAGTGAACTCTCATACACGGTCAACTCCAAGCGATAGACGCTGTCGGTGCCGGCAAAAGTGCTCAGTGAGTCGAAGTAAACGCCTGTCTGATAGAGGTACTTGTTACCGTGCCATACGTAGGGCAGATCCTGCGAGCAGATGGTCTCCTTCTCCTCGAAGTAATAGACGGGGTTCTCGTGCAGGGTCAGTTTGTAGACAGAGTCGCAGCCGCTGATGGTCTTAAAGGGATCGTAGTATACGCCTGCGTGACTATAGGTCGTACCGCGCCACTCGTAGCTGCCGCCCGGGTTGAAGGAAGCATCGGTCTCAAAGAGATAGGTGGGGTTCGGTTCGAAGACATAGCGTACGATGGAGTCGCAGCCGCAGGTGGAATAGAGGGTATCCTCGATGATGCGCTTGGTATAGAAACGTTCGCCGCGGAAGGTAGCGCCCTCGTCCTGGCAGAAGTCGACATGTACCTCGTTGTAGTATACCTTGCAGACGGTGAGGGCATGACGATAGACGGAGTCGCAGCCGTCTACGGTCTTGCAGCTGTCCCAATAAACGCCGCTGGCGTAGTAATTCTTACCGTGCCATACGTGGGGCAGGTCGTTCTCGCAGACGACGATGCTGTCCGATTCGTAGTATTTCTCGGCGATACGAACATGCAGTTCGTAGATCGAATCGCAGCCGTGGATGGTACGGAGACGATCGTAGTAGATGCCGGAGTGGTTGATACGCTGGCCGTGCCAGGTGTCCTCGTCACCGTCGCAGAGTACCATGTATTCCTCAAAGCGGTAGGTGGGTGCCCAATTGAGTACCAACTTGAATACCGAGTCGCAGCCGTCCTTGGTGATGAGTGTATCGTAGTAGATACCGGCCTCGGTGATCTGCTGACCGCGGAAGTAGTACTCCGAGTTATGGCAGAGGATGTCCGACTTCTCGCTCAGATAGGTGGGCATCACCGTGAGGGTGAAGCGATAGACGCTGTCGCGACCGACGAAGGTCTTGAGGCTGTCGTAGTAGACGCCTGCCTCATAGATGTACATATCGTGCCAGATATAGGGCAGGGCGTTCTGGCAGGTGGTGTCGGCCTCGTCGAAGAAGTAGACGGGGTTCTCGTGCAGGGTCAACTGGTAGATACTGTCGCAGCCGTTCACGCTCTTGAGGCTGTCGTAGTAGACGCCCTCCTCGTGGAAGAGACGTCCGCGCCACTCGTAGCGACCGTTCTCATCCAGCTGTGCGTGGGTCTGGTAGAAATAACGCGGCAGTTGTGTCACGCGTACGTGGAAGACGCTGTCGCAGCCGGCCTTGGTATAGAGCGTGTCGTAGAAATCACACTGCTCCGTGATGGTCCGTCCGCGGTAGAAGAGGGTCTCGCCGTAGCAGATCTGCAGGTACTCGTCCCTGAGGTAGGTCTTATTGACGGTGAGGTTCAAGCAATAGACGGAGTCCATATTATGCACGGTCTTATAGCGCTGGTAGTAGCGACCCGTGTGGGTATAGATATTACCGTCGCGCCACTTGTAGCCGCCCTCGTTGTCGCACATGACGACATCCTCCACATAGAGGTAGGTGGGCCATACGTTGACTACCAACTCGTAGACGGAGTCGCAGCCCGATACGGAGGCGTTGGAGTCGTAATAGGTGCCGGCATGGTCGATGGTCTTGCCGTGCCAGGTGATGGTCTGGTTGTCGGCCAAGTCGATGGTGTCGGTATAGAAGTAGCTCGAGCCGAGGTTGACGATCAACTTATAGGTACTATCGCAGCCGTAAACGGTCGAGAGCACGTCGGTATAGATACCCGGCGAAGTGATGGTCTGACCGCGCCAGTTGAGCGTTGCGCCCGGACAGAGTTCGCGGTACTCGGTCATCTGATAGTTCTCGTGAACGGTCAGGTGGAGTACGAAGGTACTGTCCATGCCATCGACGGTCTTATAGGTGAGGTAGTAATTACCGCTGACGCTATAGTCTGCACCGCGCCATGTAACCGGTACCTCGTTGCGGCAAACCTCCATCGACTCCTCATTTATATATATCGCGTGTACGCGCGCGGTGAGTTCGTAGATCGAGTCACAGCCGTGAACGGTCTGATGGCGGTCGTAGTAGGTACCCTCATCTTGAATGAGCTGTCCGTGCCAATTATACGTCTCTTGGTTGCTAAGATCAACGGTGTCGCGGAAATAGTAGTGAGGTGCCTCGTTGACGATGATGGTATAGGAGCTGTCGCAGCCGAACTGCGTCGTATAGGCATAGTCGTAGGTATTGCCGGCAGTGAGAATGTCTCCGTTGTAGACCATCGTCTCACCCGGGCAGAGCTGATACTGGATCACCTTATGATAGGTGGGAGCCTGGTTGACTACGATGCGGAACACGCTATCGCAGCCGGTGCGGGTATAGATCGTATCGAAGTAGATACCCGGTGAGTAGTCCCTATTGCGGAAGTGGTACAACTCACCTTCGCATACCTCACCGTAGACGGGAACGAGGTAGGTGGAGGCCACGTTGAGTACCAAGCGGTAGATACTGTCGCAGCCGCCGGAAGAGATGAGCGTGTCGGCATATACGCCTGCCTTGCTCAGTGTCTTCTCGCGCCACTCATAGGTCGAGCCCGCACAGATCTCCGCCTCGTCGGTGAAGATATACCTGGGGTTGACTGTCAGTTGCAGGCTGTAGATACTATCGTAGCCGTGTACGGTGGTGTAGCGGTCGTAGTAGGTGCCGGTGTTGAAGTACTTATTGCCGCGCCAGGTGTATACCCCACCCTCGCACATGGAGGCTACCTGACGATAGTAATAGGTGGGATAGACATCCAGTACCAGGCGATAGATCGAGTCGCAGCCGCTCATGGTGCTGACCGCCTCCTGGTAGGTACCCGGCGTGTTGAACACGCGTCCGCGCCAGGTGTAGGTCTCCTGATCGGAGATCCGGACGTGGGTCTCATAGACGTAGTTAGGCAGATAGTTGACCACGAGCATGTAGACGGAGTCGCAGCCCATGGAGCTATAGAGACTGTCGAAATAGACGCCCGGCTTGGTAATGGTCGTACCGCGGAAGTCGAAGGTCTGGTTCGGACAGATATCAATTTGGTCGTAGTAGAGGTAATCCTTGTGGACCGTGAGGGTCAGTTTGTAGACAGAGTCGGTGCCGTGGGTCGTGGGGATGCTGTCAAAGTAGGTACCCGACTCATAGAGCATCCGGCCGCGCCAGAGGAACGGCGTCTCGTGGTGACACACCGTAGCTTCCTCCTCGAGGTAGTAGACGGGATTCTCGTGCAGGATCAGGCGATAGACACTGTCGCAGCCGTCGATGGAGGTATAGTTCTGGTAGTAGATACCCGGCTTGGTGTAGGTGCGTCCGCGCCACTCGTAGGCTCCCTGTCCGTGCAGGGTGGCATCGGTCTCAAAGAGGAAGTTGCGGGAGTTGCTCACCACGTACATGATGACGCTGTCGCAGCCCGTCATGCTGGGGATCGTATCGAAATAGACACCCGGAGCCTTGACCGTCTGCCATCTGAGCGACAGGGTCTGACCCGGACAGATATTGACGTAGCGCGTATCGATACGGCGCGGATGCACCGTGAGGCGCAGCTCATAGACGGAGTCGTTGCCGGCCTTGGTCTTGAGCGAGTCGTAGTAGGTACCCGACTGATAGAGGAACTGACCGTGCCAAGCGAGCGGAGCGTCCATCTCGCAGATGGCGGTGTCCTTCTCCAGGTGGTAGGCCTTGTTCTCACGCAAGGTGAGGCGGAAGATACTGTCGCAGCCGCCCTGGGTACGCAGGCTGTCGTAGTAGACGCCCTCGTGGGTATAGGTCTTGCCGTGCCACTCATACTGACCGCCTATGTTCATCGTACCTGCCTCGTCGTAGAAATACGAAGCCGAGAAATTGACGATGAGCCGGTGGATCGAGTCGCAGCCGTTTTGGGCGGTATAGGAGAAGAGGTAGGTACCGGGAGTGGTGATATCGACGCCGTTGATGCTATACTTGGTACCCGGACATATCTCCACGAAGTCCTCGCTATAGCGCGTGGGCAGTACCGTCAGCGTCACCGCATAAATGGAGTCGGTGCCGACGGACGAGGTCTTGGTGTCGTAATAAGTGCCGGCAGCAAAGAGGTCGCGACCGCGCCAGTTGAAGGGCAGGGCCGACTCGCAGACCGTCTCTTCCTCGGCAATATAGTAGGTGGGAGCCACGGTCACGGAGAGGATATACACGCTGTCGCAGCCGAAGAGCGTCTGCTGTTCGTCGCGATAGGTGCCGGCGCGGTCGATAGTCCGGCCGTGCCATTCTTTGGTCTCGCCGTCCTTGATCGTCATCGACTCGGTGTAGAAGTAGGCCGAGTGGACGTTGACGATATACTTATCCACATGACGGCATCCCTGCTCGCTAACCAGGGTGTCGTAGTATACACCCGTCTTGGTGATCGGTGTAGTACCGATATAGAAGGTCTCACCGGTGCAGATGTCGACATTGTGCTCCGCCAACTCGATGGGCAGTATCGACAAGGTCAACTTAAACACGCTATCTACACCTACGTTGGTGAGGAGACTGTCGTAGTAGACGCCCGCGGTATAGATGTTCTTACCGTGCCAAACGTACGGGATCTCGTCCTGACAGATCGTCTGCTCCTCCTCGGAATAGTAGACGGGGTTCTCGTGCAGGGTCAGCTTGAAGATAGAGTCGCAGCCCGCTACGGTGCGCAGACTGTCCCAATACACGCCACCGCTGGTCAGGTCGCGACCACGCCAACGGTAATAACCGTTCTCGTTGATCTGAGCCTCGCGCTCGATGAGGTAGGAGTGCAGCATATTGACTACCAACACGCATACGGAGTCGCAGCCCCACTTGGAGTAGTGCAGATCCTGATAGACTCCGGCCGTGGTGATGTTCTGTCCGTTCCAATGGAAGGTCTCACCCGGGCAGATGGACACCTGCATATAGGTGATGGGGTTCTCATGAACGGTGAAGGTAAGCCGATAGACGCTATCCGTCATCGCCGAGGTGGCATAGTAGTCGTAGTAGGTACCGCTATGCCAGATCTCACGACCGCGCCAGGTGAAAGGCAACGAACCCTCACACATCGACTCTTCGACATCAATATAGTGAACCTGCTTTTGCAACAAAGTGATGTGGTAGATACTGTCGCATCCCTGACTCGTATGGAGCGAGTCGAAGTACTCACCGGGACGTGTCAAAGTCTGGCCGCGCCACTCATAGGTGCCACCGTTCTCGGTGAGACTGCCGGTGTCGTCGAGGAAATACGAATAGCCTCTGTTCACGATTAAAACTTGGATACTGTCGTAGCCCGTCGTACGATACAAGGTGTCGTTATAGATACCCGGCTTGGTGATCAGATGACCACGATAATCCAGGGCCTGGTTCGGACACAGACTCATATAGATCGTCGGGGCATAGACGACCGTACCCTGCGCATTTACTTTCATTCCTACCGTTACTGACAGCAGAGTCAGCAGCAGTAACTTAAATAGTGTATAGCGTGTTTTCATATTCAAAACCTAATATCAATTGTGAATTATCAATAGTGAATAGTCCATTAGTCATAGCATTGGCATCCACGGTGCCATGTTCCGCTGCCGCCGGTGCGGCTGCCGCCGACCATGAACGTCAACTTGAGTCCTACGAAATAGGGCACGACACGGTCGCTCTTCTTAATGGCCGTGAGGTAGTAAGGATAGACGGTCGCGCTGGTAGGGTCGTTCTCACTGACCTGGATGCGCGGTTTGCTCTCGTCGGGCACCGCCACGACGCTATTGAGTCCGTACTCGAAGAACATACCTACCTTGAGGATCGTACAGGTCAGACTGTTGGTCCTACGCGTAGCCAGCACGTCATAGCCGATCTCGGCCAGGACGGCACCGCGGGGCAGGAGGTTGATTTTCTGCTTGCCGGAGAAGTCATAGGTACCGTAACGGTGGTCCGGCATATTCTGGAAATCCTCACCGGCATAGCGGTGGTAATCGCCCTTTAAGTCGTAGGTTCCCGAAGCCGTCACCGAGGACATATAGGAGAAACCGACCTTGGCTCCGGCGCCGATATAGAAGCCCTGATAGTAATACCCCAGCATCAAGGGCACGTCGACCGACGTCCATTGCTGCTTATCTTTCTCGTTGACCACATAGTGGAAGTCCACGTCCCTACCCTGGTCGTCCTTACCGATCTGGGTATAGGTATACTCCGCAATGTCGCAACTCGAATTCAATATCATCATCTGTGCTCCGACGCTCATCCAGAACTTCGCCCTGCGGAACTCGTATCCTACTCCGCCCAAGGCACCCCAACTGCCGAAGTTGCTCACATCCTTGATATTCGAACTCAACGCACTGTATCCGGCGCCGACTGAGATATAACCGAAGTGATAGTTGTCGTCACCTCTGCGCTGCGCACTTACGCTCAGCGACAAGGCGGCCAAGACCACGACTGTCAACACTCTCTTTACTACCAAATTCTTCATATAGTGTTTCTAATGTTTCAATTGTTTCAATATTAGTATTCCTAAATATGCTTATTAACTTTACACATGCACACGCTACACACTCGCGCGCCTATATGCTATAAAAAGCCCGCAAAATTACAACTTTTTTCTGATTTGACCAAATTTTATGAACATTTTTTTGCATTTTACCTTCGAATCCCTACACTTTTTCAATTCCTATTCACTCTTCGCACCCGCGCGGAGCATTTTTATGCGTTATGACGTCACAACGTTACTACGTCATGACGAAATGCTGATTTGAGACAAAGATAGCACATTGGGCTTGCATTTCACACTTTTTGGCAAAAAAATTTGCATATGTACAAAATTATTTGTAATTTTGCGCGCTAATTTGTGCGAATTAAGAAAAAACGACAAGATGGAACAGAGATTTATAGTCACTATCGGACGGGAATTCGGTACCGGCGGACGACAGATTGCTACCGAGTTGGCAGAGATGTTAGGCGTGAAACTGTACGACCGCAAACTGCTGGATCCGATCAAAGAGCGGTACAACATGACGCAGGAAGAAGTCGACAAGGTCAAGTCACTCAAACCGAGTTGGTTCTACGACAACGTATCGGAAGATATGTACAAAGACGAGGAGTTCCTCGTACGCAGCCTGGCGCATGAGGAATCGTGCGTCATACTGGGTCGCACGGGTTTCCATATCTTCCGCGACGAGAAATACGCCTTTAAGGTCTTTCTGATCGCCGACAAAGAATACCGCCGTCGGAAAGTGGCCCGCCGTCTCAATATCAACGAAGGCAGCGCCGATGCTCTCATCGACAAGGTGGACGAAGCCCGCGAGAACTTCACCAAGACCTTCAGCGGCAAGACCCGCTACGATGCGCGCAACTACGACCTCGTGCTCAATGTCACGGGGCTGGAATCGACCGAGATCGCACGCTTCATCGCCGAATGCGTCAAAAGAAGAGTCGAAAGTCTAAAGTAGAAAGTCGAAAGCAGAAAGGTGAAATGACCTATCAATATTTGCAGCATATAGATTCGCCGGCGGATGTCAAGAAACTGAAGAAGGAAGAGTTGCCGGCGTTGTGCCACGAACTGCGCGACTTCATTATCCGCGAACTCAGCCGAAACCCCGGACACCTGGCGTCCTCGTTGGGTACGATCGAACTGACCGTGGCCTTGCACTATGTCTTTGATACACCGAGCGACAAACTCGTATGGGACGTGGGGCACCAGGCCTACGCCCATAAGATACTGACCGGCCGGCGTGAACGCTTCAGCACCAATCGTCAGTTCAAAGGCCTCGCGCCCTTCCCCACTCCGGCGGAGAGCGAGTACGACGCCTTCATCGCGGGTCATGCCTCCAACAGTATCTCTGCGGCACTCGGCATCGAGATCGCGCACGAGCTGCAGGGCGACCGGCGACACGTGGTAGCCATCATCGGCGACGGCGCCATGACGGGCGGATTGGCATTCGAGGGACTCAACAACGCCTCGATGGACAAGAACAACCTGCTCATTATCCTCAACGACAATAACATCGCCATCGATCCCATCAAAGGCGGATTCACGCAGTACCTGGTGGATATCACCACGAGCGCCAAATACAACCGCCGGCGCTGGAAGCTGTACCAATGGATGCTGCGCCATCACTGGATCGAGGAACAGCATACGGGACGACTCAGACGCCTCTTTAACTCCATCAAGACCTATCTCACCAAGCAGGAAACCAACCTGTTCCAGGGTCTGGATCTGCGTTACTTCGGTCCTGCCAACGGTCATAACGTGCTGGAACTCGTACGAATCTTGGAGGAGATCAAAAACCACCAAGGCCCCAAGGTGCTGCATATCATCACCAAGAAAGGCAAGGGCTACGAACCCGCCGAACAGGACCAGACCACCTGGCATGCGCCCGGAGAGTTTAACCCCGATAACGGCGAGAGGCGAACGGCAAATGGCGAGACAACCCCGCTTTGGCAAGAGGTGTTTGGACAAACGCTGCTGAAGATGGCCAAAGAAGATTCGCGTATCGTGGGTATCACCCCAGCGATGCCCTCGGGATGCTCGATGAATATCATGCAGCGCGAGTTGCCCGACCGCGTCTTCGACGTAGGCATCGCGGAGGGTCATGCCGTGACCTTCTCCGCCGGATTGGCCAAAGAGGGCATTGTACCCTATTGCAATATCTATTCCTCCTTCCTGCAGCGTGCCTACGATAATATCATCCACGACGTAGCGCTGCAGAACGTACACGTGGTGCTCTGTATCGACCGCGCCGGCATCGTCGGCAACGACGGGGCTACCCACCACGGGCTGTTGGACCTCGCCTACCTGCGTCCCGTGCCCAATATGAAGATCGCCGCTCCGATGGTGGCGGACGATCTGAGGCAGATGATGCTACTAGCCAAAGACATGCGCGGCCCGATCGCGATACGTTATCCCCGCGGCCGCAGCGTGGAGAAGAAACTGCCGCCGGTGCAGTTCGGCAAGGCCGTACAACTAAGAGAAGGACGCGACATCGCCATTCTCAGCCTCGGCGCCATCGGCAACACCGTAGAGGAGGCCATCGAGGAACTCATATCCAGAAAAGAGGAACTCAAGATACGTCGAATCGAAAATAAAATCGCGCACTGGAACATGCGGTGGCTCAAACCCATCGACGAGGAGGTACTGGACCGCGCAGCAAAGGCAGATACGATCATCACCATCGAAGACGGCGTCACGGAAGGCGGCCTGGGCAGCGCCGTGGCGGAGTACCTGTCGCAGACCGACTCGACCGCCAAGCTCGTTCGGCTCGGAGTACGCGATCAGTTTGTAGAACACGGCAGCACGAAGGAGCTATTCCACATGCTGCATTTAGATAAAGAAGGCATATGCGAATTCTTATTGCAGGAGCTGGAGAAGTAGGCACACACCTGGCCAAACTGCTCTCCCGCGAAAATATGGAGATTAGTCTGATGGACGAGGACCCCGTTCGCCTGGGAGTCCTGGATGCCAACTACGACCTCATTACCAAACGGGGCAACCCCACCTCTATACACGATCTGAAAGACCTGGGCGTGAAGGACTGCGACCTGTTTATCTCCGTCACACCGCACGAGACGGAAAATATGACCGCCTGTCTGATTGCCAACCAACTCGGCGCCAAGAAGACGCTGGCGCGTATCGATAACTATGAGTATCTGTTACCCGAGAACCGCAAGTTCTTTGAGGAAATGGGTTTGAATCACCTCATCTACCCCGAGGTGCTGGCGGCCCATGAGATCGTAGAAGCCCTCAAGACCAACTGGATGCGCTATCACCTCACCCTCTGCGACGGTGCCCTCGAGCTGTGCGTAGTCAAGATACGCCCCGATGCACCTGTCATCGGCAAAAAATTCCTCTCCGGTTTCTTTGACCACGGCAAATACCGCATCGTCGCCATCAAGCGCGAGAACGAGACGATCATCCCCAAGGGCGATGACGAAGTGATGGTAGGCGATATGGTCTATGTGATGTGCCTGGAGGAAGATATCGAGTACATGCGCGAGGAACTCGGCAAGTCGAAACGCGAGATCAAGAACATCATCTTCTTCGGCGGCACCCGTATCGCGCAGAAAGCCGTGCAGTCGCTGCCCTCGGGAGAAGGCTATAACATCAAGATACTGGAGAAGGATCGCGACCTGTGCTACCACCTGAGCGAGAAAGTGAGCAACGCACTCATCATCAATGCGGACGGCAGCGACATGGAGGCACTCAAGGAGGAAGGCATACAGGACGCAGACGCCTTTGTGGCCGTCACCGACTCCAGCGAAGCCAATATCTTCGCCTGCCTCGCCGCCAAACGCTTCGGTGTGCGCAAGACAATCGCCGATGTGGAGAATATCGATTACATGCCGATGGCGGAAGGTCTGGATATCGGGTCGGTGCTCAACAAGAAGACCATGACCGCCAGCTATATCTACCAGATGCTGCTCAACGCCAGCGTGCTCAATGTGCATAACTTGACCTCCGCCGATGCAGAGATCGTGGAGTTTATGGCCGAAGAAGGCAGCCGCATCACCCGCAACGCGATACGCGACATCGGCCTGCCCGATGAGAGCACGATAGGCGGTATCGTACGCGCCGGCGAAGGACTGCTGGTCAACGGTGATACGAAAGTGCTGCCGGGCGATCAGGTCGTGGTGCTGTGTAAGAGTCATATCATCAAAAAACTGGAACGGTTCTTTCAATGACACGGGCGTTTAACACACGTATAGTCTTCCGCACGATGGGAGCGCTGCTGCTCATCGAAGCCGTGTTTATGGGCTTGGCGACCCTGGTCAGCTGGCTCAACAACGACTACGACGACGGCACCTTCCTTGTCAGCTCGGTGCTGACCCTGATCGCCGGACTCATCGGTCTCGGTATCGGTCACGATGCCCCCCGACAGGTAGGCGAACGGGAAGGATACGTCATCGTGGCGCTGGTATGGGTCATCTTCTCCGTCTTCGGAATGCTCCCCTACTACCTGAGCGGTCAGATACCGACGATAACAGACGCCTGGTTTGAGACCATGTCGGGTTTCACGACGACGGGTGCGACGATCCTGACCGACATCGAGCGTCTGACGCACGGAGCGCTGTTCTGGCGCAGCCTGACACAATGGCTGGGCGGACTCGGTATCATCGTGTTGTCGATTGCCATATTGCCTATGTTCGGTCTGGGCGGTATGCAGCTCTATGCTGCCGAAGTGACCGGTCTGCAGTACGAGAAACTCAGTCCGCGCATCGCCGATACGGCCAAACACCTATGGATCACCTATATCATCCTCACCCTTGCGGAGACGGGACTGCTCTATATGGAAGGCATGACGCTCTTTGATGCCGTCAATCACGCCTTCACGACCGTCGCCACCGGCGGATTCTCCACCAAGAACCTCTCGATCGCCTACTACACCAACCCGGCGATTCATTATACCGTTGCGCTGTTTATCATCCTCTCGTCGATTAACTTCGGACTGCTCATTCTCTTCTTCCGCGGACGTCCGCAGCGACTCCTGCACGACGAGGAGACGCACTGGTTCCTGGGCGCAGCGGCACTCGTAACGATCGTGCTGACGATTGGTCTGACCGTGCAACGCGTGCTCGCACTGCCTGATATCAATACGATCGCTGTCATGAAGTGCGTGGAACCAAGCCTGAGGGAAGGACTCTTCACGACGGTTGCCACGATGACCTCCACGGGCTTCGGACTGGCCGATTACATGAAGTGGGCACCCTTCCTATGGACGGTAGTCTTCTTCCTGATGTTTACCGGCGGTAGCAGCGGCAGTACGGCCGGTGGTGTGAAGTGGATCAGAATCGCCATCTTCGCCAAGAGCGGACTGGCCGAGTTCCAACGACGCATCCACCCCAACGCGATCGTTCCCGTCAAAATCAACCATCAGCCTATCACCCAGCAGACCACCAACAACGTGATGGCCTTCATGCTCTTCTACGTCATGATACTCGTAGCCAGCACGCTGGTATTCAGTGCCTTGGGCGTGGATTTCATGGAGAGTATAGGCGTGGCTGTCAGTTGTATGGGTAATATCGGCCCTGCCCTCGGGCAGTACGGTCCTGCCGGCACCTTTGCCGCGTTCCCCTTAGCCGGTAAATGGGTGATGACGATCGTTATGCTCATCGGACGTCTTGAGATATTCACGATATTACTGTTGTTTACGAAAGCTCTATGGAAAAAATAAAACCCTGGCAAATAGGTGTTATCATGCTCGTACTGGTCGGATTGATTGCCGTCGGCAAAGAGTACTGGGATACGTGGCGCGCGGATCATCCGACGGAGGTGAACGCTCCGGCGGATAACGACGAGGAGCATCTGTTCTTGACCGACAGTCTATGGGTGGACTACTCCGACCTGGACGAAGCCGTTGCCAAACACGACAGCGCAGCCCTCGACAGCTCACTCACCGAGACACCGGACACGATAAGCGAAAAACGGGTACCGAGTACCGAGAATTCGGACACGATAAGCGAAAAACGGGTACCGAGTACCGAGAACTCGGACACGATAAGCGAGGAAAAAAGTCGTTCGTCGTTGGTCGTTGGGCGTTCGATAACTAATAACGGCAAACTGCTGCTCGACAGCCTCTTTCAGGGCTCCGACACCTGCTCGCTGCGCGTGGTGCACTACGGAGACTCACAGATCGAGGAGGATCGCATGTCGATGAGCCTGAGACGGAACCTCCAGGCCCGCTACGGCGGCGGAGGCGTAGGACTGCTGCCGCTGTTTCAGACCGTACCCTCCCGCACCGTTCGTCAGACTCTCACCATGAACGGCGAGATGCAAGCCGCCAAAGGCGGACCCAAACGCTACCTCGTCTACGGACCCAAGAAAATGCGCCGCGACAACAGCCTCTACGGACCAATGGGCCAAGTCGCCGTGATGGATGACTCGCTCGTGGCCGGTAGCGAAGACATCGTCTTCCACGCCGAGATGAAACAGAAGAAAAAGAGCGAGAGTTATTTCTCGCAGGCACATATCTGGGGTACAAAGGATAGTCTCATCCTGCTCCCGGACAGTTCCTCCTCCGTTACTATTACGCTCCAAGGCAAACAGGAGGTATACGGTATCTCACTCGAGACCCCGACCGGCGTGCAGTTGGATAATATCCCGATGCGAGGCTGCTCCGGCTATATCTTCTGCCAGATCGACAGCGCCCAACTCGCCCGATACTACGCCGAGACCAACACGCGGCTTATCATCCTGCAGTTCGGCGGAAACATGATACCGCATATGACCACGGAGAAAAACGTCAACGCCTACGTCGCAGAGATGCGCCGGCATATCCGGTATCTCAAGCAACTGGCACCCCAGGCGGCATTGCTCTTTATCGGTCCCAGCGACATGTGCCGGCTCAAAGAGGGCGTATGGACGAGCTACGAGATGTTGCCCAATTTGGATGCAGCCCTCAGGCGCGCCTGCGAGAAGGAGGATATACTCTACTGGAGCCTCTTCGAAAGCATGGGAGGTGCCGGCGCGATGGAGAGCTGGATGCAACAAGGTAAGGCCTGCGAAGACGGCATTCATTTCACCCCTAAAGGCGCGGCGGAGGCCGGCGATATGCTCTGGAATTGGATGCGATAAAATACATATTCACCTTCGACGCGGCGCACCCGCTGCTCTTTACCCGGTTCTATTTCTGGGTATTCCTGGCGATTGTCTATATGGTCTTTTCGTTCATCGTCTCCGCCAAAGAGCAGACGAAAAAACGACTGCATCTGCGCAACGTGTGGCTGATGCTGGTGTCGTGGTTCTTCTACTACAAGACGAGCGGCCTGTTCCTCTCGCTACTCGTCGGGCTGACGCTCTCGAACTGGATCTTCGGCAAAGTCATACACGCGACCAAACGACGCTGGATGGCAGGCATATGGCTGACGATTGCTATCATTACCGACCTCAGCGCACTCTTTTACTATAAGTATGCCTATTTCGGAGTAGATGTCTTCAACTCGCTCTTCGGAACGGGCTACTCCATTGTGGATCAGATCATATTGCCGGTCGGTATATCGTTCTACACCTTCCAGGTCATCTCGTACGTAGTCGATGTGTTCCGGCGTCAAGTCGAACCCGTGCGCAATATCCTGGATTTCGGGTTCTATGTATCGTTCTTCCCGCAGCTGGTAGCAGGACCGATCGTGCGCGCCTCGGAGTTTGTGCCGCAGTTGTACAAACCTTACCACTTGAGCAAACGCCTCTTCGGTATCGCCGTCTTCTGGATACTGAACGGCCTACTCAAGAAAATCATCCTCTCCGACTACCTGGCGGTCAATTTCATCGACCGTGTCTTCAATAACCCGACGCTCTTTACCGGTCCGGAGAACCTCTTTGCGCTCTTTGCCTACTCGCTGCAGGTCTATGCCGACTTCTCGGGTTATACGGACATAGCCATCGGTGTGGCAATGCTCTTTGGCTTCTATCTGCCCAAGAACTTCGACTCGCCGTATAAATCCCGGAACCCCCAGGAGTTCTGGCGGCGTTGGCACCAGAGCCTCAGCCGCTGGCTCAAGAGTTACGTATATATCCCGCTCGGCGGCAACCGCACGCTCTTTGGTAAGAAGACCAATAAACTGCTCGCCGCCAACGTCAACTCCTTTACCACGATGCTCATCGGAGGCCTATGGCACGGAGCGAGTTGGAACTTCGTCATCTGGGGTGCCCTGAACGGCATTGGTATGATCGTCAACAAAGTGTGGCGCGAGTGGAACGGACACGGCAAGTTCTTCTCCATGACCGCTCTCACCGCCGCCCAACTCGTCATTCGGCAGTTCTATCCCCTGCCCGTCTGGCATCTATTCACCGTGTGGGCAATGCTGGTCTGGGTGGTATCCGTAGTCAGGTACCTCAAGTGGCTTTGGACCGATAGGGACTTTGCTCCCTGGCTGCAAACCGTTTGGGCCATCGTGCAGACCTTTACGTTTGTGACGTTCACGCGTCTGTTCTTCCGTGCCTCCAGCAATCTCGATCCCGCTACGGCCAACCGCGTAGCCTGGGAGACGGCCACCAATATGGTCAATCAGATCGGCGGAGCCTGGGACAACACGATCATACTGCCCTTTGTGACGGAGTACTGGAAAGTGGTAGCACTCTTTGTGGCGGGTATGATCATTCACTGGTTGCCCGCACGTTTCAAGCAGCGTTATCGCATCCTGTTTGCGTCGCTACCGGTGTGGGCCATCTGCATCGCCATCATCGCAGGCGTTGCCCTCGCCTATGTCTTCATCACGGCAGATATGCAACCGTTTATCTATTTTCAATTCTAATAAATTGAAAAGTGAAAATTGAAATAATCGTTCGAGTGAAACGAGATAAGAAAAGTGAAAGGTGAAAGGACACATATAATCGGACTAACGGGCGGAATAGGTAGCGGTAAGTCGTTTATCGCGCGCGGACTACGCAAGCGAGGCTACGCCGTGTATGACACCGACCGCGAGGCGAAGCGTCTCATCGCGGAGGACGAGGAGGTGAAGCGCCAACTCATCGAGCTCTTCGGGCCCGATACCTATGCGCCGGATGGCACCTATCAAACCCGATATGTGGCCCAACGTGTATTTGAGAACCGGACCTTGCTGGAACGACTCAATGCCATCGTACATCCTGCCGTTCGGCGCGACTTCGAAGCGTGGAAGGACAGCCTTCCTTCCTCCTTTTACCGGGGCTTCCCCGAAAAATCTGCTGATTTTTGGGGTCCCCTTCATCTTTCACCTTTCACCTTCCTCGAGTCTGCCATCCTCTTTGAGAGCGGATTTGATACGCTCTGCGATAAGGTGGTAGCCGTCATCGCCGACGAAGAGATTCGTCTCAGACGCGTTATCGGACGCGATAAGACCGATATAGATAAAGTACGCGCTCGCATGCGCGCCCAACTATCCGAACAAGAACTACGCCGTCGCGCTGACCTCGTGGTCATGAACGACGGAAATAAAAACATAGAAGAGTTATGCCAATTCATCACGCAACATTTGTAGTCTCCTCGCCCGATGTGACCATGTGTCCGTCGTCGCCCCTGCCCGAGTACGCCTTCATCGGCCGCAGCAATGTCGGTAAGTCATCGCTTATCAACATGCTCTGCCGTCAGCCGCATCTGGCCAAGACCTCCCAGAAACCCGGTAAGACGCTGCTCATCAACCATTTCCTCATTGACGGGAAATGGCATCTGGTGGATTTGCCGGGCTACGGCTTTGCGCAGACGGGTCAGAAGCAGCGGGAGAAGTTGCGTTGGATGATCGAGCGGTACTGCCTGGCGCGGCAGGAGTTGGTATCGATGTTTGTGCTGCTGGATTGCCGCCACGAGGCGCAAGCGATCGATCTGGAGTTCATGGAGTGGCTCGGCGAAAACGAGGTACCCTTTGCCATCGTCTTTACCAAGATCGATAAACTCGGCAAGGGTCGCCTGCAGGAGAATATCAATGCCTACAAACAGAAGTTACTCGAGACCTGGGAGGAGCTGCCGCCTATCTTCCTCACCTCCGCCGAGACGGGGGAAGGACGTGATGAATTGACCCAATATATCGAAGACATCAACGCCACACTATGATCTGGGACGACAACGACGATATTCGACTGGTGCGCTGCGAGAACCTTTCGCGCGATATCCAAGACAACCTCAACGACTGCCGCGAGGAACGGCGGCCCTATGTCTTTGTGACCGACACGATGCGCGAGGTAACTAACCTCAGGCGTATCCTCGTGCCCGTCACGATGCTCGAGGAGGAGGTCTATAAGGCCGAGATCTGTACCTACCTCGCCCGCAAGACAGGTGCACACCTCATTCTCTTGCAGGCCAAAGACTACGGACAGAAAGCACGGCAGAACGTACAGCGTATCGTGACGCATATCCGCTCCGTGGCCGAAAAAACAGGCACGGACATCTCCTACGAGGTACAAGAGGGCCGCAAGGACAGTTTCTCCATATATCGCGAGGCAGCCGACCGGCAAAAAGACTTCGGGCACCAACTGCTGATCCTGACGGCCAGCCGCGAGTACGGGCTCGATGATCTCATCTTCGGACCCACGGAACGCCGCGTCATCCGCCATAGTCAGGTTCCCGTCATGCTCATCAACCCGAGAGCCGACCTATTCTCGCTGTGCGACTAAATCACTTTTTGAGAAAGAAAACTGCATTAATATTTGCATATGTCGGAAAAAAGTTGTATCTTTGCAGCCGAATTTAGGAAAGGTGAAAGGTGAAAAGTGAAATAATCGTTCGAGTGAAACGAGATAAGAAAGTTGAAAGGAAATAGAAATAATATATGAAAGAAGTATCGACAAAGAAATTGTTGGAAACCATTGTGGAGGGAATCCGCAATAAGAAAGGACACCGTATCGTAAGTATCGATCTGAAGAAGATCGCCGAGCGACCGGTGGATTATATGGTGGTGGCAGAAGGCGGTTCGAATACCCAGGTAGCGGCTATCGTAGACGAGATAGATGACTACGTGCGCACGACGACGCACGTACATCCTCTGGCGGTGGACGGCAAAGAGAACTCAGAGTGGGTCGCAATGGACTACGGCACGATATTTGTACATATCATGCTGCGTCCCCAGCGGGAGTACTACTCCATCGAGACCCTGTGGGAAGACGGAAAAATCACGGAATACGAAGAGGATTGATGTATGGAAGAGAATAAAGACGAGAAAAAAATGGTGAATGGAGCGGTTGGTAACCCGAATGATAAGAATCGTACGCCAAACGCCAACAACCAAAAGCCGAACGGAGGCGGTCCCCGCTGGATGCAGTGGGTGTTCTTTGTGACACTGGCCCTGTTTTTGGCTACTTTTTTCATTCCCGGACAGGATGAGAAACGCGTGCAGAAGGACTTGAGTTACACCAAGTTCCAAGCATATATTGAGAGAGGTTTTGTAAGTAAGGTCGTCATCTACGATGACAACACCGCTACGGCCTGGATTCGTCCGGAGAACTACACCGTGGTCTTCGGTAGCGCCGAGACGGGCGAGAACGTCAAAGGCGAGTTGACGGCCCTGATACCGTCTGTGGTGGTCTTCACCGAGTGGCTGCAGGAGGTTAACGAAGGAAGAAGAGAACACCAAGAGACGGCTATCGACGTGAGCTACAAGAAATCGAAGGATGTCTGGTATCTGGTGCTGGTGAATATATTGCCGTGGTTGCTGATCTTCGGATTCTTCATCTGGATGAACCGCGGTATCGGCAATGCCATGTCGGGCGGTATCTTCGGCGTCGGCAAAGCCAAAGCGCAGATGTTTGATAAGGACAAGAAGGACAAGGTGACGTTCAAGGACGTAGCCGGTCTGGAGGGCGCTAAGGAGGAGGTACAGGAGATCGTAGCCTTCCTCAAGAACCCCGAGAAATACACCGAACTGGGCGGTAAGATCCCCAAGGGAGCGCTCTTGGTAGGTCCTCCGGGAACGGGTAAGACGCTGCTGGCCAAAGCCGTAGCAGGCGAAGCCGATGTGCCGTTCTTCAGTATGTCGGGTTCGGACTTCGTGGAGATGTTCGTGGGCGTAGGTGCCAGCCGCGTACGCGACCTCTTCCGTCAGGCCAAGGAGAAAGCACCCTGTATCATCTTTATCGATGAGATAGACGCCGTAGGTCGTGCCCGCGGTAAGAACGTGCTGACGGGAGGTAACGACGAGCGCGAGTCGACCCTAAACCAGTTGCTCACCGAGATGGACGGCTTCGGCACCAACTCCGGCGTTATCATCCTCGCGGCTACCAACCGAGCCGACGTACTCGACAGCGCCCTATTGCGTGCCGGACGATTTGACCGTCAGATTCATGTCGAGTTACCCAATTTGACCGAACGCAAGGCCATCTTTGAGGTGCACCTCAAGCCCCTGAAGAAAGACGACAGCCTGGATATCGAATTCCTCGCCAAACAGACGCCCGGTTTCTCGGGTGCCGACATCGCCAATGTCTGCAACGAGGCCGCCCTGATTGCTGCCCGCAACGGACACAAGACGGTAGGCAAACAGGACTTCATGAACGCCGTGGATCGTATCATCGGCGGATTGGAGCGCAAGACCAAGATCATGAGCGAGGAGGAGAAAAAGAGCGTGTCGTACCACGAGGCAGGGCATGCTACCGTCAGCTGGTTGCTCCGTTGGGCCAACCCGCTGGTCAAGGTGACGATCGTGCCGCGCGGCGAGGCGTTAGGCGCAGCCTGGTACCTACCGGAGGAGCGGTCGCTGACCAATCGGGAACACCTCTTGGACGAGCTGTGCAGCCTACTCGGCGGTCGCGCAGCGGAAGAAGTGTTCCTCCATCAGACCTCGACCGGTGCACTCAACGACCTCGAGCGTGCCACCAAGCAAGCCTATGCGATGGTCGCATATTACGGTATGTCGGATTCGCTCAAAGACCTCAGTTTCTACGACTCGACGGGCAATGCCTACGGTTGGACCAAGCCCTATTCGGATAAGACGGCCGAGTTGATAGACCAAGAGTCGCACGCGATCATTAAGAAGGAGATGGCTCGCGCCAAGCAGATCCTGACGGAGCATGCCGAGCAACACAATGCCCTCGCAGCTCTCTTGCAGGAACGCGAGGTCATCACCTCCGACGACGTGGAGCGCATCCTCGGACCGCGTCCCTGGAAGAGCCGCGCCGATGAGCTGATAGCCCTCAACGAGACTAATAAAGACCAAGAGAATCAAGAACCCAAAAATACAGAAGCATGAAAAGAATCTTTTTGTTCGTGGCTTTCGTAGCCGCATCCCTGAGCATATCCGCTCAGACGATGCCCCAACTGCCGATCGACTCGGCAGTGAGAGTAGGACATCTGGATAACGGATTGACCTATTACATCCGTCACCATGAGATGCCCAAACAGCGTTGCGATTTTCATATCGCGCAGGCTGTAGGTGCCATCTTGGAGGAGGACAACCAGAACGGTCTGGCTCACTTCCTCGAGCATATGGCCTTCAACGGTACGGAGCATTTCCCCGGTAAGGGTATCATCAATTACTTCGAGTCCGTCGGCGTAAGCTTCGGCGGTAACATCAACGCCTATACCTCACTGGATAAGACGGTGTATCGTCTGAGCGACGTGCCCACTATCCGTGAGGGTATCATCGACTCGGCACTACTCGTGATGCACGACTGGGCGTGCGGTCTGTCGCTGCTGGGCGAAGAGATCGATGCCGAACGCGGTGTGATCCGTGAGGAATGGAGAACGGGTGCTACGGCCAGCCGTCGTATGTGGAAAGAGGGTAACAAGAAGATGTACCCGGGCAGCCAATACGCCAAGCGCGATGTCATCGGCGATACGGCTGTCATCAATAACTTCGAGTACCAGGCACTGCGCGACTACTACCACAAGTGGTACGGTCCCGACAATCAGGCCATCATCGTGGTAGGTGATATCGACGTAGATCAAATCGAAAAGAAGATCAAAGCCCTCTGGAAGGATGTTCCTCCCCGCGCCAACCGCGGCGAGCGACCTATCTATACGGTAGACGACAACAAGGAACCGATCATCGCTATCGTCAAGGACAAGGAAGCGCAAGCTACCACGGCGCGCATCATCATCAAGCACGACGAACTGCCGGCCGAACTGCAAGGCACGATGGCCGTCTATCTGCAGGATGTGATGAGCAGCCTCATCTATCAGATCATGTCGGAACGATTCCAGGAGGAAGTCCTTAAACCCGAATCGCCGATCCAAGGCGGAGCGTGCTACTACGGAGGTCTGGTGAAGAAGAAAGATGCCTTCATCGGCTTCGTATCGGCTAAGGACGGTCAGGAGCGTGCTGCCTGCGAGATGCTGCTGACCCAGCTGGAGAAACTGCGTCGCTACGGCTTCACCGCCGCGGAGATGGAGCGTGCCAAGACCGAACTCATCTCCGAGTACGAGAACTACTACAACGAGCGCGCTACCCGCAAGAATATCCGCTACGCGCAGGATTATATCAATAACTTCCTCGACGGTGAACCGATTGCCGGTATCGAGTGGGAGTACAACACGCTGAAGATGATGCTGCCGATGCTGCCCGTAGAGGCCTTGAATCAGTTCGTACAGGGGCAATGCTTCTCCGATGAGAACATCATCTTCTCCATCCAGGGCTGCGACAAGGCCGGCACGACTATTCCTACCGAGCGTGAAGCCCTCGCGATGCTCAATGCCCGCAAGGATATCAAGGTGGACGCTCCCAAAGAGGAAGCCGTGCGCGAGTCGCTCGTAGAGAAAGCTCCGAAGCCCGGCAAGATCAAGAAAGTGTTCCGCAACGATTCGATCGGTACCACCGAGTGGTTGCTCTCCAACGGCGCCAAGGTCATCTTCCTGCCGACCGAGTACAAGCAGGACGAGATTCGTCTGCGCGCCTTCTCGCAGGGCGGCACCTCGCTCATCGAGGATATCAACGACCTGCCTTCTGCCGAACTGGCCACCTCTGCCATCTCCTTCATGGGATATGCCGACATGTCGATGACCGACCTGCAGAAAGCCTTGGCCGGCAAGCAGTGCAGCACCAACTTCACCCTGAGCGAATACGGCGAGAACGTAAGCGGTAACACCACCGTGAAGGACTTTGAGACGATGCTCCAACTCGTCTACCTCGGCTTCACGGCTCCCCGCCGCGACGAAGAGGCCTACAACACGCTCATCGGACTGCTGCGTCAGCAACTGGCCAACAAGGAGATGAACCACAAAGCCATCTGGCGCGACTCCATCGCAGCTATGCGTAACGGCTACTCACCGCGTCTGGTGCTGATGAACAACGAGACCGTGGATAAGATGAGCCTGGATAAGGTGATGCGTATCTATAAGGAGCGCTTTAGCAATCCGGCGGACTTCACCTGGATGTTCGTAGGTAATATCAACCCCAACGACCCCAAGGTACAAGAGCAAGTTTGCAAATGGATCGGCGGTATGAAGGGCAAGAAGAAACAGGAGGTCTATATCGACCGCATGATTCGTCCCGTACCCGGTCGTCAGGCCAATATCTTCACCCGCGACATGCAAATCAAGACCGCCAGCAACTTCATCTGCTACACCTCCTACGATATCCCCTATACGATGGAGAACACCGTACTGATGGAGCTCATCGGACGTATCCTCTCCACGCGCTATCTGGAGTCCATCCGCGAGCGTGAAGGCGGATCGTACGGCGTAGGTTGCTACGGCGTGATGAGCAAATTGCCCGAGCCCAATGCAGCACTCGTAATGCAGTTTGATACCGACCCCGATAAGCAGACCCGACTCGTGGCTATCATCCATGAGGAGGTGAAGAACATCCTCTTCGACGGTCCGTTGGCTACCGACCTGCAGAAGGAGAGAGAGAATATGCTCAAGGAGTTGGAGGAAGATCTGGAGCAGAACAGCTGGTGGATGAACACGCTGTATATGTACTACCGCTGGGGTGAGAACTACCTGCGTGACTACAAGAAAGCCATCGAGGAAGTTACCGGCGACAAGGTCAAAGAGTTGCTTCAACAGCTCGTCGACTCCGGTGACGAGTTCGAGGTCATCATGATTCCCGAATTTGAGATGGATGAGGCACTCTGGCCTAAGACTCCTGCGAAGAAGTAATCAGAGTAGCGGCACCCTCGGCAGCGGGGGTGTCGCCTAAGATAGAACGGATATGCTCGTACGACGCGAGCATATCTTTTTTATAGGCTTCGTCCGTGATGAGACGACGCAACTCAGCCTCCACATTGTCCACGGTGAAGAGATAGGCCAACAGCTCCTGAATGACCGTCTTGCGGGCAATGATATTAACGAGCGTAAACCACGGCGTGCGGAACATGATGGGTCGCAATAGTCCCAACAGCCGTCCGAACGCCAGGTGATAGACTGCCACCTCAGGGCAACCGATGAGCGCGGCCTCCAAGGTCGCCGTACCGCTGTTGACGACAGCGGCCTTTGCGCGTGCGAGCAAAGAATAGGTATCGCGCGTGAGCGTCTCATTCTGACGCAGCAGGGGGGTGTAGAAATCGTCCGGCAGTCCGGGTGCTCCCGCCACCTCGATACGGAGTCCCTCCGCCGCAGCCACCCGTCGCGCCGCCTCTAACATACGCGGCAGACAGTTCTTCACCTCACTCGGACGCGAGCCCGGCAGGAGGGCAATAAGGGGTTCCCGTTCCCCTTTCACCTTTAACTTTTCACCTTTCACCTTTTCCACGGTCGGATTCCCGACATAGGTGCATTTGTATCCGTACTGCGCGTAGAAGTCTTCCTCAAAGGGGAAGATACCGAGGATCAGGTCGGAGAGGCGGGCGATCTTATGCACGCGGTATTTCTTCCACGCCCAGACCTTGGGCGGGATATAGTAGCAGATCTTGGTCTGAGGCAGGTAGTGCTTGCAGTACTCGGCTACCTTGAGATTGAAACTGGGATAGTCGATTAGGATGAGTACGTCGGGTTTCTCGTCGCGCACGGCCTCGATGGCCTTCATCAAGTTGCGACGGATCTTACCGAGGTTCCTTATCACCGCTACATAGCCCATATACGCCATCTCGCGGTAGTGGACATAGAGCCGGCAGCCCTCCGCCTGCATCTTATCGCCGCCGAGACCGACGAACACGGCCTTAGGGTCGCGCACTTTAAGAGCTCGTAACAGGGCGGATGCATGCATATCGCCCGAAGCTTCGCCGGCTATGATAAAGTACTTCATAGGCTAAACCAGATGGCGGCCAATATATACGGCAGGGCTCCGATGATAAGACCTTTGGCCAAACGAAAACTATCCGTGGTATAGAACACAAACACCAGCGCCAGGTCGGGGAAGACACTTACCTGCAGGAGTTTGTTCATCAGACTGCCTAAGGCAAACTGAAAAGTCTGCAACGAGTACCACAGATTGTAGGTACTGACATAGACGATCAAGAACACCGCCGGCAGTATCAGTCCGGCGACTATTCCTATCCAATATTTGTCAAAACGTTGCATACAGTCTATCTCTTAGAGCGCTGCGTAATAGGTCATATCGGGTGAGCAGGGCTGGATACTGATGTATCCGTGCGACAGTGCCCACTCATCGGTGTCGGTTGCTTCGGGTTCATCGTTTACCATATAGCCCGACAGCATATACCCTACCTCGCCGTTCTCCAGCGGCGTCTCCTTCATCTCTTTCTCCCAATGACTCTTGCACTGACGCGTCCATTTCATGCCTTTGATCTCGCCGACGGGGGCGTTGATATTATAGCACGTGCCGGGACGTATACCTTCGTCCAAGAGATGTCGCGTCAGCGAAGCGAGATAGGGACGCATATAGGTGAGGTCGGCCTCGTGGCTATTGTCGTAGATCGAGAATCCGATCGCCGGGATCTGATGTTCCGCCGCTACCAGGCAGGCGCCAATGGTGCCCGAATAGATGCTGTTGACGGCGGCATTCGATCCGTGGTTGACACCGCTTACGACCAGGTCAATCTGACTGACATCGCCCTTGAAGACCACGTTTATGGCCAACTTGATGCAGTCACTCGGCGTGCCGGAGGTGACATAGACCTCGATGTCGCGGTCATCATGATCCACCTTACGCAGCGTGATCGGCTGCGTGGCGGTCACGGCATTGCTAAAGCCGCTGCGGGCGCCGTCCGGTGCCAGTACGATGACATGACCGATCTTTTTCATCTCCTCCACCAGCATCCTAATGCCCGGAGCTCCCCAGCCGTCGTCGTTGGTTATCAGGATATTCATATCAGTCAAACATCAATGCATTCACACGGTCAATAATCATACCTGCCAACTTGTCGGCCTCCAGCATCGTAGCGGCTTCGCTGTAGACGCGCAGTATAGGCTCGGTGTTGGATTTACGCAGATGCACCCACCCGCGTTCGAAGTCAATCTTGACACCGTCTTTGGTATTGAGTTGTTCGTCCTTGTAAATGGTCTTGATCGTCTCGAGGATGGCATCTACATCCGTGCCTTCGGTGAGCTCGATGCGGTTCTTGCTGATCTCATAGGGCGGTAACTCTTTCTTCCATTCGCTCACGGTGCAGCCTTTCTCGGCTAAGGCAGAGAGGAAGAGCGCGATACCTACCAGGGCATCGCGGCCGTAATGGCACTCGGGATAGATCACGCCGCCGTTGCCTTCGCCGCCGATGACGGCATTGGTGGCCTTCATCTCGGCTACTACGTTGACCTCGCCTACGGCCGAAGCGGAGTACTCGCCGCCATGCTTGCGGGTCACGTCGCGCAGCGCACGCGTGGAGGACAGATTGCTCACGGTATTACCGGGTGTGTGCGAGAGGATATAATCCGCTACGCTGACCAGCGTGTATTCCTCCACGAACATCTCTCCGTTCTCGCATACGATGGCCAATCGATCTACGTCGGGGTCTACCACAAATCCTACATCCGCCTTGCCCTCTTTCATCAGGTCGCTGATCTCCGTCAGGTGCTTGGGCAGCGGTTCTGGGTTATGGGCAAAACGACCCGTAGGTTCGCAGTTGAGGCAGATCACCTCCTCCACGCCCAAGGCCTTGAGCAGTGCCGGTATAGCGATACCGCCTACCGAGTTGACGCAGTCGATGGCTACGCGGATATGCATCTTCTCGATGGCCGCCTTATTGACGAGCTTCAGCGACAAGACCTGCCGGATATGGTAGTCCAGGTAGTCCTTCTCCGTCATATGTCCCAACTCCTCCACACCGGCAAAGGTGAAGGCCTCGTCGGCGGCTATCTGCAGCACCTCCTTGCCCTCGGCATCGTTGAGGAACTCGCCTTTCTCGTTGAGCAACTTCAGGGCATTCCACTCCTTCGGGTTATGACTGGCCGTCAGGATGATACCGCCGGCGGCTTGCTCGCCCGTAACGGCAAGTTCGGTCGTGGGCGTAGAGGCCAAACCGATATTGACTACATCGTATCCCATTCCCATCAGGGTGCCACATACGAGTGCATTGACCATCTCACCCGACAGGCGGGCATCGCGGCCGACCACGATGGTATTATTGTCCGACATCAGACGCCTGCGCTGGGTGGCGTAAGCGGCCGTAAACTTAACGATATCCAGAGGGCTCAGACCCTCGCCGGCCTTTCCGCCTATCGTCCCGCGGATACCGGATATACTCTTAACTAAACTCATATCTATTATTTTATTTTGCTTTGGCTGTTGGCGTTGGCTTTGGCTTCTTTTCAGCTAATGCCAATGCCAAGGCCAATGGCTATTAAAATCTCCTGATTCTGAACATCAACGTGTATCCATAGGGTACCACATTGTATTTATCATCCTCGAAGCCGAGTTTGCTGGGGCAGATGATCTTGCAGGTACTGCCGCTGTACTTCATCTGCTGGATGGCCGCATGCCAAGCGGTGCAGGCGCTCACGTCCGTTCCGTCGCCGTAGGTAAAGGTAACGGGATAGCCGCCGTCGTCGGTGGTCCAATAGCTGATGGTGTCGGCGTATTCGGTGAGTTTGTACTTCAAATATCGTACTGACACGCGGTCGCCCACTTTGACTTCCATCGTATCCTTGATGACCTGGTCCTCCAGGTGGAAATAGAGGTTATCGTAGCCCTCTATCTTCATATAGTCCTTCTCGCCCCAGACTTCGGGTTCCTCGTATATGACGTTGATACCGTTTCGCTCGATGTACTCCTCAATGAGTCGTTTCTCCTCCGAGAGTTGCTTAGCGTAGGTATTGGAACTGCAACCGCTCATCACGATGCAACTTACCACGCACAGCACGCCTATTCCTATCCATTTATACTTCTTCATAATTCCTTTCACCTTTCAATATTTCCTTTCACCGGGGCTTCCCCGAAAAATCTGTTGATTTTTGGGGTCCCCTTCATCTTTCAACTTTCAATTCTATCCTTACATTCGTGTACGGTGGTACGATTCGACTGCCGAGGCTGCCGTAGGCCATATACCAGGGTGCCACGATGCTGACCGAGTCGCCGGGATGCAGTTTCCTTAGCACCGGATCCAATACGCTCATATCGGCCGTATGTCCTACCATCAGGGTCTCCTCCCTATCCTCATAGAGCGTTCCCTCCAGGTCATATACCCACATCTGGACACCTACCGACATGCTGTCGCGAAAACCCGAATCGATGTCGTGCAGACCTTTGGCCCAATAGCCCTCTTCCTGCAGTTGGTAGTCCTCCTCTGCATAGCGCGTCAGCAGGCGATCGGCGTCGGAGGCCATCTTTTCGTTGAGTTCCAACAGCGCCAAGGTGATGCTATCCACCCGGGTCTCTGCCGGACGGTTCTTGAAGGTAGGCCGCTGCGGGCGCGTCTTCTGACACGCACCCAACACCCCCGCCAGGCACACCAGCACTATGAAAAATCTACCTCTCACCTTTTACCTACTTTTCACCTACTTTTTACCTACTTTTTACCTACTTTACACCTTATTTAGCCAGATGCTCCAGATACCGGCCGTAGGCGGTCTTGATCTCCTTACCCAACTCACGCAGGTGGTCGGTGGAGATCCAACCGTTACGCCAAGCGATCTCCTCGATGCAGGCTACGTAGAAGCCCTGACGGTTCTGGATCGTAGCGATGAAGTTACCGGCCTCCAGCAGGCTGTCGCAGTTGCCCGTATCGAGCCACGCAAATCCGCGGCCGAAGAGTTTGACTTGCAGCGAACCTTCCTCCAGGTAGAGACGGTTCAGGTCGGTGATCTCATACTCACCGCGTGCCGAAGGCTTCAGCGAAGCGGCCTTGGCGCAGACGGTCTTGTCGTAGAAATACAGACCCGGCACGGCGTAGTTGCTCTTGGGCTGCTGGGGTTTCTCCTCCAGCGAGAGCACCTTACCGTTCTCGTCAAACTCCACTACACCGTAGGCGCGCGGGTCGCTCACTTCGTAGCCGAAGATGCAGGCGCCACGACCGGACAGGCCAAGGAGCTTCGTTTTCTGGTCCTCCACCATCTGCTTCAGCTCCATCATCGTGGTCTTATGCCGGTGAGCCGGATTCGGTTGATCGGGCATCTCATGCGTGGGATCCAGCGACATAACGGCCGAGCGGAGCATCTTGGTAAAGCCCTGACCGTAGAACAGGTTATCGCCCAAGATGAGGCATCCCGGTTCTCCGTTGAGAAACTCAGCGCCCAACACAAACGCTTGCGCCAGTCCGTTGGGCACAAGTTGCACCTTATAACTTAACTTCATACCAATACGGCTTCCGTCGCCCAATAGTTCCTCAAACATCGGCAGATCGCGCGGCGTTGATATAATCAGCACCTCGCGAATACCGGCCAACATCAGGGTACTCAACGGATAGTAAATCATCGGCTTGTCGTATACCGGCATGATCTGTTTACTGATGGCTTTTGACAGCGGGTACAACCTTGTTGCACTTCCTCCCGCCAGGATAATTCCTTTCATATATGCTTATTTTTCGGTTTCTCGTTTATCAATCTCACCTTTCACTTTTCTTATCTCGTTTCACTCGAACGATTATTTCACCTTTCACCTTGCATTTAGCCTGCAAAGATACTGCTTTTTTCCGACATACGCAAATATTTTCGCATAATTTATGAAGAATATGCAATTATATGCAATTTTAAATCACCTTACTCCGCCTTCAGGGTGATGACATCTCTTATATCCGTGGTATAGAGCGGACTCTTATGTTCGGTCTTATAGACCTGCTGCGAACTTGACAGCTGCGAACCTAGAATCACGGAACGCTTGCCGTGCCTATCGTCGATATGATCCAAGGCGCGCTGCAGGCGTTTGTCTTTTTCTCGGTCTTGGGTATCAAACAGATCCGGCATGACGTCGGTCTCCTTAATAATCTTCAGCAAGACAACGCCGGCTTTCTTATATAGCACACCCGGTCGATAGGCACGCCGAAACGCACCCAAGGCATAGGAGATGAGTTCCTGATTGTTGGAGGTCGCGACCGGCAGGGTCACCAACTCGCTCAGGTAATGCTGCTCAATGTCGGTGCGAAAGGCGGAGGTGTGCGCATATACATAGATCTGCTGTGCTGCGGATTGCTGCAGACGCAGTTGACGGGCACAGTGTGCACAGAAATTGGCGATCTGTTCCTCTAACAGCGTCTGTTCTGAGATCGCTGTAGCAAAGGTGCGCGAGGTGGTGATCGACTGCTTCATCGGCAGCTGCGTGATGTCTATCACATCCTGCCCGCCGAGTTCCTGCCAGGTCATTAGACCGGGTTTATGGAGCAGACCTTGGGCAAAGGTAGCGGGTCTCTCGGCAAACTGCAGAGCCGTAGTAATCCCTGCGGCAGCCAGTTTGGCCTTAGCCTTACGCCCTATGCCCCACACATCGCCGATCTCAAACCCTGCGAGCGCCTTCTGCCGCTGTTCCTCCGTGCGTATCTCGCATACGCCGTGATAGCCCGCATATTTCTTGGCATACTTACTGGCGACCTTGGCGAGCGTCTTGGAGCTCGCGATTCCGATCGAGATAGGGATACCTACCCCGCGGCGGATATCCTTCACCAACTGCTCACAGTACCGTTTCTGCTCCTCGGCCGGGATATGGTCGATATTGAAAAAACACTCGTCGATCGAGTACTGCTCAAATCGGGAGGTGTGCCGCCGGATCATCGACATCACCCTATCACTTAGATCGCCGTACAGCGAGAAATTGGACGAGAAACAGACCACGCCCTCTTTATCCACAAGACCTTGGATTTGGTAGAGCGGTACTCCCATCTTGATGCCGAGAGCCTTGGCTTCGTTGCTGCGACTGACCACACAGCCGTCGTTGCCCGATAGCACCACTACCGGCCGTCCCTCCAGATCCGGACGAAACACCCTCTCGCACGAAACGAAAAAATTATTGCAATCCGCCAACGCGTACATGGTAACGATTATCGGTTATAGGTTAGCGGTTAGCGGCGGGTCTTATGGATGGCGTAGGTGATCACTCCCCAAACCATAAAATTGCTTTCCGCCGTCACGCGGATGGGCTGAAAGTCGGCGTTATGCGGTATGAGCCATGCACACTGTCCGTGTTCGTCTTGCTTGAACTCCTTGATGGTGTACTCGCCGTCTATATAGGCTACGATGAAATCTCCGTTCATGGGTTCGAGACTGCGGTCCACGACCACGATGTCGCCGTCCAAGATGCCGGCATCGCGCATCGAATCGCCCTGCACATGTGCATAGAACGTAGTCTCGGGGTGAGGCGTCATCTCGCGCGCCATATCAATCCTCTCGCCCGCATGATCGGCAGCCGGCGAGGGAAAACCTGCATGAATACTCTCAGCGAACTCCAGCGCCAAGGCCTGCGCTTCCGATTCGGTAATATCTGTTAACTTTGCCATTTCTACTTTATCCTATTTAACCTGCAAAGGTACAACTTTTTTTTGACATACACAAAAAAAAATCGCAGAATTCTTATCTGCGAACGATTATTTCTTGCGAAACCTGCACTATTTGACAAAAAATCGTTGTTTTTGAGATAAAACATGCGAATTTATTTGCGTATATGAGATATTTTTTGTAATTTTGCGGGCTAATAGTGTAATAACGGCATGAAAAAGATGAATATCATAGCCCATATCGGCGAGTATTTTCTGCTGATGCAGAAGGTCTTCCGTTGGCCTGACAGGCAGCGGATGTTCTGGCGGCAGGTCTCGCACGAGATGGAGAAACAGGGACTGGAGAGTATCCTCATTACGCTCATCGTGAGCGTCTTCATGGGAGCTATTATGACCATGCAGACCAAGCTCAACACCTCCAACCCGCTGCTGCCCGTCTATACGACGGGACTGGTAACCCGTGACTGTATCCTGCTGGAGTTCTCCAGCACAATATTGTGTCTGCTCCTCGCCGGCAAGGTCGGCAGTAACATCGCCTCCGAGATCGGCACGATGCGTATCACCGAGCAGATAGACGCCCTCGAAATCATGGGTGTCAACTCCGCCAATTACCTCATCTGCCCCAAGGTGCTGGCCTTCATGGTAATGATGCCCCTGCTGGTAACACTGTCTATGGCCACGGGTCTCATTGGCGGATATGCCATCAGCGCCGTGACGGATATACTGACGGTGGACGAATATCTGATCGGTATTCAGTACGCCTTTGTGCCGTACTACGTCTGGTACTCGTTCGTCAAGACCGTCGTCTTTGCCTTCATCATCACCTCCATGGCTTCCTACTACGGCTACTATGCCTACGGCGGCGCACTCGAAGTAGGTAAAGCGAGCACGAAGGCAGTAGTGAACTCGAGTATCGTCATCCTACTGATGGATGTGGTTCTCACCAAACTGATGCTGGTATGATAGATGTACAGAATATAACGAAGCAGTTTGACGGCACGACCGTACTGGACGGCGTCTCCGCCACCTTCCGCGACGGCGAGGTCAATATGATCATCGGTCAGTCGGGTAGCGGTAAGACCGTGCTGATGAAGACCATGATCGGCCTGCATAAGCCCGAGAGCGGTCAGATCCTCTACGACGGACGCGATATAGTCCGCATGAAGGAGAGCGAACTCCGTCAGATCCACCGCGAGGTAGGTATGCTCTTCCAGGGCTCCGCGCTCTTCGACAGCCAGACCGTAGAGGAGAACGTCATGTTTCCCCTCGAGATGTTCTCCGATATGAAGGAGAAGGAGATTCGCGAACGCGCACGGTTCTGCCTCGAGCGTGTCAATATCCCCGAGCGGGCCTTTACCCTGATGCCCGGCGAGATCAGCGGCGGTATGCAGAAGCGTGTAGCTATCGCACGTGCCATCGCCCTGAACCCCAAGTACCTCTTCTGCGACGAACCCAACTCAGGCCTTGATCCCAAGACCAGCCTGGTGATCGACCAACTCATCAGCGATGTCACCCACGAGTTCGGCATCTGCACGATCGTCAATAGCCACGATATGAACTCCATCATGGAAATCGGCGATAACATCCTCTTCCTGCGCAATGGTAAGAAGGAATGGCAGGGCAGCCGCCACGAGATATTCCGCACCGAGAACGAAGCACTCAACGACTTCGTCTTCGCCTCGGATCTGTTTAAGAAAGTTAAAGCAGCAAATGCTAATTGATAATTGATAATTGACAATTGATATTATATGAGACATTTCCTTCTGACAATGATGGCGCTCTGCGCCTTGATAGGCGGAATCTCTGCCCAGGCACCCCAACGCGTGCCGGCAGCTCCGTATCCCATCGTGAAACAGCAACCCAACGGTGAGACCGTCACCATCCTTCTGCGCGGCGATGAACATCACCACTGGATGATGACCGAGGACGGATGGCAGATTATCCAGACGGACGACGACCGCCTCTGCTATGCGATCCAGAAACGCGACGGCACCATCGTCGCCAGCCGCAAACAAGCCCACGATGCCAAGGACCGCAAGAAATGCGAGACCCGCTGGCTCAAACGCAAAGGGATCTTTAAAGGTTAAATGCGGCCGAAGTTTTCACGGGATACCGTGATACCGATATACCGGTATACCGAACGGCCGCAAATTGAACGGGATACCGTGATACCGGGATACCGTTATCCCGAAAAAGACCAATAACTGATGAAAAAACAGTTCATTCTCATACTGCTATCGGTGCTAAACCTTACGGTCTACGCCATCGTACCGCCGCGCAGCGTGGCGGATACGGCGCGCTATAACGAGCTTCGCCGTGCCATGGAGCGCGCCCAAGTACAGCGTGCCCCGATGCGTGAGACCGAGACCTGCTCCCAGCATGCGCGCGTCTTCCCGCGTGTGCCGGTGCTGATGGTCAACTATGCCGACATGTCTTTCCGCGTATCGAAGGCGGATGTGGACTCGATGTTCAATGCCGAGCACTTCACCCGCGACGGAGCCACCGGTTCGGTGCGCAAATATTTCTACGACCAATCGGACGGCCAATACAACCCGCAGTTTGATATCTACGGTCCCGTGACGGTCAGTCATAACTACGCCTACTACGGCGGCACGAGCAAAGGCGGCGAGTTGGTACTGGAGGCCTGCGCACTACTGGATAATGCCATCGACTTTTCCCTCTACGACCTCGATAACGACGGCTACGTGGATCTGACCTATGCCGTCTATGCAGGTCCTCCGGGCAGCGATGCCGCCGGCATCAGCCGCAGCTGGATATCCAATCCGAGCAGTCTCATCTGGCCGCACTACTATGTGATAGACGGTTCCGGCACAGGTGGCTATGCGCGCGTCTTCGATGGCAAGACCATCAATGCCTACGAGGTCAGCGGTGAGTTGGACGGCTTCGACAGCAATGAGACCACCACAGTCATGGCCGGCGTCGGTCTGGCCTGCCATGAGTTCGGTCACGGGATGGGCCTGCCCGACCTCTATACGACCAACAGCGGTTCGCAGAAGACCTGCGGCATGTGGGACGTGATGGACTACGGCTGCTACAACAACAACGTCCGCACCCCCGCCGGCTACTCCGCCTACGAGCGCTGGTTCATGGGATGGAAGAATCCCCGACTCATCAATACAGCGGCAGACATCACCCTCACGGCTCTCAATGCCGGAGGTGAGTCCTTACTTATATCGCCCACGGGCGCGCATAATATGAACGGTCTGAATCCGGCACCGACGGATTTCTACCTCCTGGAGAACCGCCAACCTACCGGCTGGGATGCCTACCTGCCCGGCCACGACCTGCTCATCACCCATATCCGCTACAATGACGCGGTCTGGAATGCCAATCAGGTCAACAACACAGTCGAAGCCATGGGTGTAGATATCGTGGAGGCCGACGGAGTGAAACCTACCACCTCGCAGAGCGGCCATTACGGCAAACCCGGCGACACCTACCCCACCGGCGCTACCTCCTTCACCGAGTGCGTCGGCTATCCCGTCACCGATATCACGGTCGCTAACAATCAGGTGCTCTTCCGCTTCATGGGCGGAGCCGCCACCATGGACGAGGTCAGCATCCTCCCCCTCGAGGGCGATGAGGAGTACTTCACCCTGACGGGACAACCCATCCGCCCTGAGGCCGCACAACACGGCATATTCATCGTCCGCAGTAACGGCAAGACAACAATGATCTGTAAATTTTAAATATTAAATATTAAATTTGAAATAATTAATTAAATACTATACTATCATGAAAAAGAACATCTTTACCCTATTGAGCCTTCTCTTAGCGCTCACAGCTTCGGCTGTTCCGGCTGCTCCCTACGGCATTCGCGCGCTGCTCGAAGACGGCACCGAGACCACCATCTACCTCCACGGTGATGAGTACTACAACTATGTGACCGACGCACAAGGCAACTGGCTGGAGCAGAACGCCAACGGACGCTACGACTTCGTTCCTGCCAAGAGTATCGACGAGATCGAAGCGCTGCATCAGCAGGGCATGAACCGTCTGCCCGCCGCCTATGAGGCTACCGGCACCAGCCGTAACCTCGCGCCCCGCGGACTCTGCATCCTCGTTAACTTCAAGAACAAGAAATTCGTCACCGAGACCGCCGAGATCGACTCGATGCTCAACGGACGCAACTACCAACGCTTCCGCGACGGTTCCTCCTACCCCTATGCCAAGGGTTCCACCCGCCAGTATTTCATCGACCAGAGTCACGGACTCTACCAACCCGACTTCGATGTAGTCGGCCCCGTCGAACTGGACTATAACTACATCTACTACGGTGAGGGTAAGGGCGACGCCCGTGCACGCAATATGATCGTGGAGGCTGTGCAGAAATCCCACGACAGCCTCGGCGTCAATTTCTCCGTCTACGACAACGACGGCGACAATAAGGTGGACTTCGTCTATGTCCTCTATGCCGGCTACGGCGCTGCCGACAGTCCCGATGCCAACACCGTGTGGCCCCACAGCTCCGACCTGTCGCTCTACTTCGATATCGTGCTCGATGGCAAACAGGTAGCTACCTACGCTTGCTCCAATGAGATCAAGTACAACTACGGCCAGAACGAACAGCACACCGGTATCGGTACCTTCACCCACGAGTTCAGCCACGTGCTCGGACTGCCCGACTTCTACTCCACCAACTCCAACACCACCCACAAGACCTTGGGCGACTGGGACATCATGGATTCGGGTCCCTACAACAACGACGGCAATACCCCTCCGGGCTACTCGGGCTACGAAAAATGGTTCATGGACTGGGCTACGCCGACCGTAGTCACCGCCGACGGACAATACACCCTCGAGGCTTTTGCCACTACCAACGAGTTCCTGCTCGTGTCCTCCACCCGCACTTCCAACCTCGACGGACTAAACCCCGAGCCCAAGAAGTTCTGGCTGCTGGAGAACCGCCAACGCAACAGCAGCAGCTGGGAGAACTACATCCCCGGTGACGGACTGCTGCTCGTGCGCGTGCAGTACAACCGCAATAAGTGGTACATGAACCAGGTCAACAACGATCCCAAGGATATGGGTGTCAATATCATCGAGGCCGACGGCAAAGCTCCCGCTATGGGCGAACAGGGCTACAATGGTAAGGCCGACGATGCCTTCCCCGGCGTGCAGAAGAAATATACATCGTACAATGCCGGTACCTTCCGCCTGGACAACATCAAGATCTGGAACTCCGGTAAGGCGCAGTTCGACCTCGCCTTCCGCGGTGCCGGCATCGAGGATGTGCTCACCGAAGGCGAAACCATCGAGGCCATCTACGATATCCTCGGCAAACAACTGCCTACCACCGATCTCTCTACGCTCGCTAACGGCGTCTATGTGATTCGCACCACGTCGGGAACCAAGAAAGTGATGATCCCGTGAAACTGATCTCGTACAATGTCAACGGCATTCGTGCCGCCATTACCAAAGGGTTGCTCTCCTTCCTTGAAGAGGAGCAACCCGATATCTTCTGCATCCAGGAGTCCAAAGCCCAACCCGAGCAGATCGATACCCTCGCCCTGCAGGAGATGGGCTATCACAGCTATATCCACTCGGCGGAGAAGAAAGGCTATTCGGGCGTGTGCATCTTCTCAAAACGCCGCCCCAACCGCGTAGTGGCCGGCATGAACAGTCCGCGCTACGACAGCGAGGGACGCGTCCTGCGTGCCGACTTCGGCGATATCACACTCGTATGCGTCTATGTCCCCAGCGGCACCACCGGCGATATTCGCCAGGAGTTTAAGATGGACTTCCTCGAGGTCTTTTTGAAATGGATGAAGCAACTCCGCGAGGAGCGACCTAACCTTATCGTCTGCGGCGACTTCAATATCTGCCACCATCCCATCGACATCAACCACCCCGAGCGACAAGTGGGCGTCAGCGGCTTCCTGCCCGAGGAACGCGAATGGATGGACCGCTGGGAAGAGAGCGGCATGATCGATACCTTCCGCGTGTTTGACCAAAGGGCCGAACAGTACTCCTGGTGGTCGTACCGCGCCGGAGCAAGGGCTAACAACGCCGGTTGGCGTATCGACTATTTCTGGGCATCCGAACCCCTCCGTCCGCGCCTCACCCACGCCGCTATCCTCCAACACGCCGTCCACTCCGACCACTGCCCCATCGAACTTATTATTGATTGACCATGGCTAAATAACTAAATGGTACATAAATGGTACATGGTACATGACTAAATAGTACATGGATTTATGGATACTCTCAGAACTGAACATCTCTATAAGAAATACGGCAAACGAACCGTCGTCAACGATGTATCGATCCGCCTGGAGCAAGGCGAGATAGTAGGTCTGCTCGGACCCAACGGAGCCGGCAAGACCACCACCTTCTATATGACCACCGGTCTCGTTACCGCCAATAGCGGACATATCTTCCTCAACGACGAGGACATCACCTCCTACCCCATGTACCGCCGTGCCCAGATGGGTATAGGCTACCTGCCTCAGGAGGCCAGCGTCTTTCGCAAGATGACCGTGGAGGACAATATCCTCGCCGTACTCGAGATGACCAACTTCACCAAGGAGTACCAGCGGCATAAGGTGGAGGAACTCATCCGGGAGTTCAACCTCGAGCACGTGCGTCATAACCTCGGCGACCGTCTCTCCGGCGGCGAACGCCGACGCACCGAGATCGCGCGCTGCCTCGCCATCGAACCCAAGTTCGTCATGCTCGACGAACCCTTCGCCGGCGTCGACCCCATCGCCGTACAGGAGATTCAGGACGTGGTCTGGCGGCTCAAGGATAAAAATATCGGTATCCTCATTACCGACCACAATGTGGACGAGACACTCATGATTACCGACCGCGCTTACCTCCTCTTCGAGGGACGCATCCTCTTCCACGGTACGCCGGAGGAACTGGCCGAGAACCCCACTGTCCGCAAAAACTACCTCGGACGCGACTTCGAACTCAAGCGCAAATCACGTCCGACCGAGTAAGCGGTCTTTGCGTGCAAAAAAGACCAAAAAGTACCCATTTTTGCTAACTCAAGAAGACAAAATAGGCAATAATTGCACTTTTTTGAAGAAAAAATGCATTTTTTTGCAAAAAAATTTGGTCATGTCAAAAAAAAGCAGTACCTTTGCAGCCGCTTTCGAAAAAAAGCAGTGATCTCAGGAAAAACTGAAGACAACAATGCGATGATAGCTCAGTTGGTAGAGCACGACCTTGCCAAGGTCGGGGTCGCGAGTTCGAGTCTCGTTCATCGCTCAGAGAATTGCAGGTTCATCCTGCTTTTTTTCTCTGAGACCCCCTTGTGTGAGGAGGAGAGTGGCAACACGAAAAGGGCACAAGGGGCACCCGTTAGCCTTTTATTGAGTCTGGCGGGTTATCAGGCCCAGGTGGCGGAATTGGTAGACGCGTACGTTTCAGGTGCGTATGCCGCGAGGTGTGCAGGTTCGAGTCCTGTTCTGGGCACTGAAAAAAACTCCCGCAGGGATCCAATGGGGTCCCCGCAAATTTTTTAATTTGTGGGGAGAGCGGAGGCATCGGTCGTCCCAATGAACGCGAAGGCAACGAGCGTTCAGTCAATGCGACCCGATTGCCGAACGCGAGCGCAGGTGGTGAAATTGGTATACACGCTACTTTGAGGGGGTAGTGGTCGCAAGATCGTGTGAGTTCGAGTCTCATCCTGCGCACAAAAGAGGTGGTTTCTTCGGAAATCACCTCTTTTTTATAGCCGGAACACATTGCCCGCTTGCTTTGTTATTCTGAAAGTACAGCGGTCGCTTCCTCTGAGAATTGTATTCTCAATCCGAACATCGAATTGGCTGTCCGGTTCAAGTTGAGACAAGATATATAGAATGCTCTGTCGTGAGCACTCACACTGCTGCGGATGGTTTC
>CAMJDT010000007.1 GCA_946404495.1 uncultured Bacteroidales bacterium | reverse complement strand
TCTTTTCCTGAATGTCTTTACTTCTTTTTGAAAAAACGAGATGAAACTTTGTTGTCCACTCTTCGGAGCATTTTCCGTGTGCTAATCGAAGGCTTAACGACTAAGGTAGAAATATAATTGAACGAACGTACAACTAAGGGCTCTCCGTGCCGAGTCGGGCGAAAAACCGTCATGACCGCGATTCTCTTGATCGATGACGCGGACGATGCCCGAGTAACGCTTCTCGTAGGCTTTGGCAAGGATGGCGGAGTTGTCCGGTGTGCCATCATTGATGACCACGATGTCAAGCAGTTGCAGCTGTTTCTTGTCCGGAACAAGGAGCGATGAGATACACTTGTCGATGTATTTCTCGACCTTGTACACAGGGATTACGATGGATAATAGTTTTTCCATATGTGTGTTATTTTGTTTGTTGTCAGTTTTGGCCGCTTGATTGCACAACAAAAAAGCGGTAAGTCCGCATATTAGATTTACCGCTTTTTGGAGTGAATGTCGCTGGTTAAAATTGGCGGAATCGCATTAATAATCAATAAGTTCCGCCAAAAATAAATTTACATATTCATTAAATCATCAAGTGTTATATTCTTGTTAATCAGTCCATTATAATGTATATTTCGCACCGCATTTTGGTTTGAAATCAGTACGGTTTCAATAGTCCTACGTGCTTTAAAGCTTTGCAGTAACACCTCCATACGGTTAGAAAACAGTTCTGCTTCTCGTTTCGAAAGGGCATAGGGTCTATCCGTGAATTTGATTTCGCAAAGATCTACTACTTTATCGCTACGCTCAATCACCATATCTATTTGCGCATTCTCCTTATAGAGCGCGTATGTCTGAGTGGAGACGCCAGCAATGCCAAGTGCATGTTTGATCTGCGGTATATGCGCAAAACATAGCCGTTCAAACGCAAGGCCACACCATGTGGCGTAACCGGAAGTGAGCATTTGTTCGCGCCAAACAATCTGTTTTTTCTTTTGTGAAGGCTGAAGGAATTGGAAATAGAACAGCGAATAGAAATCCACGAGTTGATACAAAGTCTCTACTCGTCCGTGCGCATAGTACTTGTTTACGAATCCACACTCGCACAGGTCTTTCAAACGTCTTGTCAAACTACCTCCGTCTAGACGTTTCGTTTGGGTTAGAATCTCATTGCGTGTCAGTCCCATTTTCTTTTTGCTGAGAGCTTTGACAATCTCCACGTACTCGTCTGAATGGGTGAAAAGCGAAGCATATAAGTGTTGGAACTCATCTGCCAACAGGGCATCTTCCTTGCAAAACAGCCTGTCGATATTCTCGGATAAGCCAATGTTCTTGTCCAGCAGATTGAGGTAATACGGTATGCCGCCCATCGTCATATAGCATTGTGCTTCTTTTGCCGCATCCCAACGGATACCCTTATAACGCAAGAACAGATGCGTCTCGTGCAACGAGAAAGGCAGGATGCGCATTTTCGCGGTCAATCGGTTATGTAATCCGCCTTTGTTGTCTTCAATGTTCTTTACCAACCAAGAAGCAGCACTACCGCAAACGACGAGCAGGATGTCAGGTCTTGCGCTTGCCCAATCATTCCAGAAATGCTCCAAAGCACTCACGAGGTTCGACTTTGGGGTGTCCATCCAAGGAAGCTCATCCAAGAAGACCACTTTGCGCTTCATCTTAGACTGCTCCAACAAAGTGCGTAATTGTTCGAATGCCTCAAACCAGTCTGCCGGTGTGTTTTTGGCAAGACGCTTGCTATGACGTGCTAACGTACGCTGGAAATTGAGTAGTTGCTCCTCACGTTTCTGTTTGGCGAGTCCGGTCATAGCAAAGCAAAAGTCCTTACCTAATGTCTCACGAACAAGAAAGGTTTTTCCGACACGGCGTCTGCCATAAATCATAACAAACTCAGGATTGCCGGAATCAAAAAGCCGTCGCAACTCCATTTGTTCGTGTTCTCTACCGATTATTTTCATACTACATGCGATTTATTTCTGGCGGCAAAGGTACAAAAAATATTTGATTCCGCCAAAAATAATTCAATAAAAATGCAAAATATCTTTAATTTTACAGGTTTTAATCCTGCTCTTTACACTTTTTGGTAAATCCAATATGTCAAAGATCGTGTTGCGGGAAAACCTCCCGCGAGGTGTTTTTATTGGTGTTTCTTTTTACGTATATAGGTTGCAATAGGACTTGCAAGCCAAGTTGTCAGTTTGGTTAGTATCGGGCAAAAAGCCTACAAAAAGCAGCTAATAGTCTGACAAATTTTGCACATATCCGGAAAACTATAGAACTCAGAATTGAGCCTTAATGTATCAAAAAATGCTAAAATTGCCAGATTTGGTGATATTTATTTGCATATGTCAGAAAAAAACAGTACCTTTGCAGGCGGATTATAATTTTAAATACCATGAAGGAGTATACTCTAAATGACATAGCCCAAATGAAGGAATCCACACCACAGGAGATAATAGACTATCTCCAGTCCAAGGGTTATGCATTCACTAAATCTCCCGACCAGCCCTTGACTCCAAGTGAGATAAAACTCATAGATCCCATCCTATTCTTCAAACTTCAACACGTGTTAAGAATACAGCGTCCAAAAACACAAGAAACAGAAGAAATACAAACTGACATAAGAGAACAAGAAACATCTTCATCTAAAACAGGGTCGAAGATTAAATTGATAAAAGCAAGTAAGACCTTAAATGTAGGAATGCATGAATTGGTTGATATATGCAACAGACTCGGGCATCCGGTAGCATTGGATCCAAACGAACGTTTGCCTCATGATTTATATATGAGGATTGCTCAAGAAGTGCATCCGGACATGCCCACTGAAGGTATTGAGCATAATTCTGATTCTACAAAACAGCAAGAGAATACCTCATCAAATCAAAAAAAAGATAAACCAACTTCAAAGAAGTTTCATTTTGATGATATCTTACTCGATGATAACAATAATATAGAATATATCGGAATCGTTCATTTCTACGACGATTACAAAAATCATTTTGGTTATCTGGGAACTAACGATTTGTGCCCACGACAATCAATACGATTTTCAAAAGACGTGATCGAGGGTAGAACGCCTACAGACTCCTCGATTGTTTCTTTTAATTATAAAAGTGAAACAGGGACGATAAGTGCCATAAAAACTCTCAGTTTATCCTCTCTCATCAATTGGAAAATTGCGCTACGTTATATTGGGCATTATGCAGATATTACGGGCGTAACTAGAAGTGGAGAGTCGCGAGATATCCACGATGTATTAGGACGTTTGATTAGTCTTACAAACGGCTATGGCTTATGGGATATATTACTTGAATTAGTGGATATACTCAATGATAATCCAAAAAGGCAGAAACAATTCATTGACGAATATCTGAGTCATCATTTGGTATATGAGATTGTATCTAAAAAGGTTGCACAAATCTATGAGGGAGCTTATTCCCGGGCTTTTGTCTTATGGCAAGAAGCCGTCGCTCAAAAGTACTTAGAGCAACATGACGTAGATAAGTTTTTACAGTTACGTGACCTTAATCCGAATATTCCGATTCCTGCTCGACATTATGATGACTTACGCTATATCCTATTTGCTCGATATGGCGATGTATCTGCACTAGATGCAATACAAGATGAGGATTCAAAAGATGCCAATATAGCCGAAGCTATTCAAACATTACCCACTTCGGAGCAAGAGGCGCGTTTGCGTTTATTGCCGAACGAGGACTTTGAGCGCATTGTTTTCAAACATCTTCAGGGAAGCGAATTACACCGTCGTCTTCTAGAAGAGAGGTGGAACGAAGAAAAGGCGAATATGCCTTACCTCGTGTTTGACATAGAGAGTGATGGCACAGAAGTCACTGAGTTCGCTTTTAATACCGAGGATAATTTCCGTTCCTATAGCGGAGAGAAGCAATTACGGGTTTTAGGTCGTCGCATTGCCGATGTTCCTATCGTTGTAGGGCATAATATTCGCGTGTGGGATCTGCCTATTTTGGAGAAGAAAGGCTTTGAGACAGATGCGTTTATATGGGACACTCTCGAGATGGAGATTCTATTAAACCCCTGTCGCTACGCGTACTCTTTGCACACCGAACATAATGCTTTGGCTGATACAGAACTGACCAATAAACTATTCTGGAATCAGTTATATCGTTTGTCAAAAGACAAACGATTATGCGAAGAATTGAAGGATTTCTTGCCAAAGGAAACGGAAGCAATCATTCAAGCTTTGCAAAAGCCGGAATATGAAGTTCTGTTTGAAGAAGAAGCTGCTAATGATGTGCAGTTCTTCCAAGAGTTAATCAGCCCGGAAGATTCTCTCATCGAAGCATTGCAAGGTATCAATGCACTCCCGGAAGCCGAACAGACATTACTGATAGCGCCCAAAGATTTATGGCCGCGTATCGCACAATACATTTCTCTTGCATTCCCAAAGCATGATGATTCTATCAAGTGGCAAGCGATTGATCCGCAGTTGGTAGAAAGCAATACCGATTTGACGACATTCCAGAAATGCGTATTGCGTCGATTCATTCAATGCTCTGAGACTCCGATTATAGCGAACATTCCGCAATATGTTCGTTCTCAAAAGAAAGAGAAGAAGGAGGAACTAATCCAAGGTTTGGCACAAATAGATTTATCGATTCTTGCGGATTGCGCACAAGAGCCGCAAAGTCATATTGAATGTATTGATATAGATGCATTTGGTGAAGAACATATCCAACAACAGGATTATCAACACATTTTCATCATCGGTTCCGAGATGCAAGACCGTACACACAAATGTCAATTGGGTGAGCCCTATAGTTTCTCTACGCTTATAAGCCGACATAGTAAGTTGCCCTTGATGATGGCATCTACAAACTATTGCCAAGTGCCAGATGCTGAAATAGTTAAACTCGGGTTACAGCGTCCTTCACATACTGCCAATATATGGGCAGAACGAATGGCGGGAGGGCACATCGCTTTGTATCACAATTACGAGTATCAAGTTTATCGAAGAGAGTTCTTAAAACATTTTAAGGTAACTCCAGAGATTATTGATTGGCAGTTTGCAAATGAGCAAATTAACAAAAAAAGTATCATTTTAGTTAGCACAGAACACAAATCGGATTTCGACGCGTCCACCTACCGTATGACGCCCAAGACGACCCAACGTACAAAATATTGGGCATACCAAATTGCTTTATTGCAACACGTTCATAACGACAATCAAGAAATTCCGATTATTTATGTGGTTAATGATTTGGACGAGCAGGAAGCCCTGTCTCGGTATGCATCTTCATTAGGTTTCTATATTCCCGAAGAAGGAACATCCTTCAGTAAATTAGAGTATATTCATAAGCATCCCAATGGCTTAATCATTGTTAGCAAAGATGAATTCGTTAATACCATTGGAGAGTACAGAACGGATAAGTCCTATTGCTACATATGGGACAATATGGATGTGGATCGCTACAAGTTAATGTGGCGCACATTACCATTCAAAGATGATATTGAAGATATCGAAGCAACGGAGCCAGACGAGCGGAGCACTGGTTCAACTGCAAAGCAATGTATATTAGCAGAATGGCCGATATTTGAGCACTATTATTCGCTCATTTCAGCCAATAGTCGAGATTCCAAATTCTATATTCTGGAACCGTCTTTTGATGAATATAATGATATTGCCGATTTGTGCCAATGTTCCTGTATAGCCGTTCATCCATGGAAAAAGAAAGAAGCATATCTTCGTACAGTTGAAGAGGCAACGGAGTTCTTTGACGATGGGCATGCTGGCGAACTTGATATTCAGGTCGCTGAGGCGATGAACATCATTAAAAATGCTTTCTTAGACGAAGGAAAAGATTGGTATCCATATCAAAAAGAAATTCTTCCGCATATCTTGGAACGCAAGGAGGATTGCATTGTCTCCATACCAACCGGTGGTGGTAAGTCTGTTCTTTTCCAAGGACCGGCAATATATCGCTCTTCCTATACACGCAAGCTGAGTTTGGTTATTACCCCGCTCAAAGCACTCATGCAAGACCAAGTGGAAGAATTACAATACAGGAAAGGATTTGTCAATAATGTCGATTACTTAAGTGGTGACAGGTTGTATGCTGAGGTACTACAAATCTACCGTCGTATTGCGAGTGGTGAAATAGCATTACTATATGTTACGCCAGAGCGGTTCCGTGTACGGTCATTTATTGATGTATTAGAGCAGCGACTCAAAATGGATAACGGTTTGGAGTACGTTATTTTTGACGAGGCGCACTGTATAGCTCAATGGGGACAAGATTTCCGCCCCGACTATAGAAATGCGCTAACCACATGCATGGAGTTGAAGAAACACTATCCATTCACGCTTGCATTTTTCTCTGCGACGATTACATCCCAAGTCCGTGATGATATCAGCAAATTTGTTCCGGATATTCATCGATACGGGCAAGCACCGGAGGACTATAATCCCATTCGAAGCCATATTGGTATAGAGTTTAAAACCTGCGTTCAAGAGGATGTCTCACGTGTGCAAGCTATAGTAGATTTTATTCAAGAGAAACAAGTCGATTTCAATAAGAGCCGCATGATTATATTCTGTCGGACGCACAAACAATGCGAAGAAACGGCAGGTGCAATCGAAGAAATATGCGCTAATTCAGTTAGTCCTCTTTTAACTGATTGCAGTGGCCATATAGGTTATTTCCATGCCGGATTGGATGCGGAACAACGTAATGATATTTATACTCAATTCAAAAATGGGGGGAAGGACGGATATTATATCCTTTGCGCTACAAAAGCGTTTGGAATGGGTATGGATATACCTAACATCCACTATGTTGTCCACTATAGTCCTCCTTCCGTAATGGAAGATTTCCTCCAGGAAGTCGGACGTGCCGGTCGTGATCAAAAAATGTATGAAGAAGCTTTTGCAGAGGGGCATCAGATACCAGCTGTGTGTATGGTATCACCGGAAGATTTTGCAAAGTTGAAGGACCTATTGATACGCAGTTTGTTGAGTTGGTCTGATTTGAAAAACGCTCGTTCGGCAGCTGTTGATTTTATCAAGCGCTTCCAATCTATTGAGAAGACGAAATCAACCCCAATCATTCTTCCATATTCTTTCTGGCAAAAAGATGATACAGAAGAACAAAAAGTATCCAATACCACCGCTGCTAAATTAGCGATCCATTGGCTGGAGCATATCGGGTATATCCAACAAGGTTATATAGGGCAAGCGTATCTTGCTGTAACACGTTATGGTGATGGCGAAAATCAGCCTATGAGGATTGGATATAATCAAATGAAAGTCAATCCTGCGACAGAGAAAGTCTGGCGTTATATACAAAAGATTGTTCCCGAACGAGAAACCCCTTCATTAGTGTCCATCCTACAAATGAAAAATGCATTGAGGATGTCCACTCCTAAGATTTTTGATGCTATCATAGAATGTCAGAAGCGCAACTATCTTACCCTCAACGATACGATGCGCAGTTCCATACGTCCTCGTCGTTTCCTCGAGACAAACTATATGTTAGAACAAAATCAAAATATTTTTGCGTTGCATATAGTTATGAATGGTGTTCGTGAACTTTTGAAAGGATGTAAAATGGATGAAGAATGTATCTTCGGACCGAAAGAGCGAAAAAATATCTGCGAGCACTTGCTGGATAATGTGCATTATGATCTGGTCATTGAGAGAAAGACAAAGAAAGATAAGCCCATAGAAGAAATCCAATATATGCCTTGGAAAAATAATTCGTCCGCACCGAAAGGCGCAGTCACCAAGGCAGAAACATTTGCTAAAAACATTCGGACAAGAGCCGGATATCGTATATTCTCTATATTAGATTTTATTCCAGCTGTTAGACATCGAACTATCAAAAAGGAAGACGGGATATGGGATTTGATAATTGTTAAAAATGATTGGCGTTCGTATGTGGATACTTTTGAGAATGATTGTTTGAAATGGCTGAAACATGTAGCGAACCATAGTGAAACTGCATTTGAATGGCCCAAAGCCATGTTGGATAATGAGTTGGATGCATCACAAGGCAAGGGATTTTCATATTTTGATAAGATACTTACTACGCTGAAAATCTTATCTTATACCGATAACTCTCCTATCATCCAAACAGGTGTCGAAGTATATACTACTCCAAAGACGATGGATGAATGGGATACTGGAGAAACTGCGAATAGCCCAATTAAAGCTATACGGGAAGAATTTGATGATCAACAACGTCTGAAAATCATCCGTCTTGCGGCAATGAATATATTTTCAGAGCTTGAGCGTGATAAACAAGCGGAATATATTCATCGTTATTTCCTTTGTCGTAACTATAGCGAATTTATGGAATTTATTGGTGACTATGTTCCAGAGGACTCTGATATCATTTCTCAGTTGAAAGAAGAAGTATTAAGAAAGGAGGAAGCTAAACTGGAAAACAACGAGGAGCAACAAACCATATATAGTGCCGACAAAACAGAAAATGTCAATGTGTTAGCAGGTCCAGGATCTGGTAAGACGTACGTGCTGACTTTGAGGTGCGCTAAGTTAATATATCGTGAAGCAGTGAATCCAAGACAGATCTTAGTGTTAGCATACAACCGCGCTGTAGTTGCAGAACTGCGCAATAGATTGGATACTCTATTTGTTAAATTAGGAATGAGTAGAGTGGCTCATCAATTGCATGTTCACACATTCCACGCATTGGCTAAGATTGTTATGGGAACGAAATTAGACAATGTACCCCCTGAGGAATGGGAAAGAATGTTCTTTGAGCATTTACAGAAACCGCGCAACGGTTTCAAAACCATGTTCCCCGGTATCCGATATATCATGGTGGATGAGTTCCAAGATATTACTCAAAACCGTCTTAATATACTCTTCCGTCTGTTAGACTTATACCCAGCTGCCAGATTGTTTACTATTGGAGATATCAACCAAAGTATATATGGTTTTGACCGTGTGGAAAAACCATTCTATGGGACTCCTGAGCAATATGCGGAAAGTCTTTCTCCACAACCTTATTACAATGCTTTGGACGAGAAGCTACATCCACATCAAATGACTATGTTCACCAATTATCGTTCTTATCAAAAGATATTAGATGCAGCTAAGGTATTCTTGCCGGCAGACCAAAATATGCCAAGATCCGATAGTTCATTGATGGAACACGAACCTCAAGATCCTTATGTAAAAATAACAGATTCTACACAGAAAGATTCTTCCAAATGGTTTGAAGATATACTCTCACTAATTCAGTGGGCGCGGAAGGAGAATAGAACTGGCATAGATCATCGTCATATTTCTACTATCGCAGTATTCTTCCGAAAGAATAACGAGGTATATCGCGGATATGCTAAGATAAAAAAACGTATTGACCCAGACATTCGTATTCGTATTCAAGGAGCAAATAATAGCGAATTATGGCGTGAACGAGAGATATTCCATGTTTTGAAGTATTTGCGAGATCAAGCCAAGCAACCTATCATCATCAGCGATGATGCCACGCAAAATGAACTTAAGAAATATATTACCAATTTGATGCAGCAGCATCCGAAGTGGGATCAAGAGTATTTGGACATATGCTATACTCTCATCTTGAACTATCTGGATTCCATTCGTTCTAATGAAAACTCATACACATATGCTGAAATGGCGGATGAAGTGCAGGATATGGCAGGTAGAGATGATAGTGGTCAAATATACAAAATTTATGACCAATATAAGGAGGAAAGATTGATTAAGGAGGAGAATATATCCCTCATCTTAACTACGATGCATAAAGTAAAGGGCCTGGAGTTTGATGCCGTTATGATTACGCCTTCGTCAGCTAGTCTTCCATTAGTTGCACACCGAGAATTTGATGATGATGAATCAGTAATGGCAGACGATAAAGCTGACATAGACGAGGAACGTAGATTATTGTTTGTTGCATATACACGAGCAAAAAAATATCTACATGTTTATAAATGGAGGCGCGAAAAAGCTATCGAGAAATATAGACTCTTCCCCGCTATTGAAGATGCTAAATTAGGAGTAACGGAGAAAGAAGCTGTTCTCGGTAATTATTATTTATCCTATACTGCGCTTAGTGAGAACTTCAAACATAATCAATACATTTTGGATTCTGTTAAGAAAGATGATGAAGTCATACTACAATCAGATCAATATGGTAATCTATATATAGTTCACAACCATAATTATATTGGACGGTTATCATCTCGAAGTTCCATATTACAACAAACAAAGGGAACCGGAATATCACAGTTAAAAGGATTTTTTATAAGTGATGTCTTTGTGTGGACTTATCAAGATTCGTTGGAATATGACGCTAAGAATAATACAAATTTCACAGAAAGATGGTGTCCGGAAGCGATAAAGCAAGGATACGTAGTGCTAGTACAAATAGCCGGTTTCGGCAAAAGATAAAGATTTATGGAAAACGCTAAATCGGAATTGAAACAACAATATGCATTAGCCATTGATGCGTATGAAGCAGGGAACTTTTCGGTGTTTCTCACCCAACTTCGCCTTGCCATTGAATGGTTAGGACGAATTGTAGTGTATGAAGAGGTAGGAGAAACACAAGGCAAAGAACTCTTATCGGGAAAAATCAACAAAATATACGGAACTGACATTCACGATTATGGTAAAAGCGTTGAGAGTAGTGCTCTTATTAGCGTCATCCCCAAAATATTAGTCGCCACTAATAAGTATGCTCGTATTCCGAAAGATCAAAGATCTCGAGCCAAAAGAACAATCGAGTTGGCTTGCGATGGTTTGGTAGAGGCTTATGGCATTTGCAGCAATATCGCCAACCACTCCGGAAGTCATAAGATGAACGTTAAACTACAAGCACAAAATTATAGTGCCTTGCTCCCTGCGTTCATAGATAAAATGGGTAATTACGGCATCCTAACTAATGGACTGCTTACCTGGCTGCAAACCGTTGTTACTCCAATAGAAATCAATCATGCCGAGTACGAGCAAGAACTTGCAAGTCTAAAGAAGGATTTAGAAGAAGCGACACAAAAGTATACACAATTGAGTATAGAGGCACAAAAACAGATCAATAGCAAGAACGAAATTATCAATGCTCAAACGGAAGCTCGTAATGCGGCAGAAGAGCGCGCTCTGAAAGCCCAAAGAGATGCCTTTGAAGCAGAAAGACGAGAAGAGGAAGGAAAGAATGCATATTCAGAAGAGAAAAAGCAATTACTGGAGTTGATAGAAGATCTTAAACGCCAATTAGAAGCCGTTTCTACACCGCCATTGCAATCAGTCGAACCTATCGAAGAAACAAAAGCATGGGATATTGAAGAAGAAAAGATGGATGAAGACCAACATGACCTGATTGAAGAAAATCTTACCCAATCTATGTTGGTTGCCGGTTGTGCCGGAAGCGGAAAGTCCATCATCGCGTTGAAAAAGGCAAGACAAGTGCTCGATGCCGGATATAGTGTTTATTTGATCGCCTATACAAAATCATTGCGCAGTTTCATGGATGAAGGGCGTAAAGATAAACTACTACGGCCTCATTGCTGCTATTATCATCAGTGGAAGTATGAGAAAAAAATGCCTGCTGCAGATTATATCATCGTAGATGAGATACAGGATTTCACCAAAGAGGAGATATTAGAATTCATGCACGCTGCACGCAAATGTTTCTTCTTCTTTGGCGATACAGCACAGTCCATCTTCCATTTCGAAGATCGCCCCACATTACCTGTTCAAAGAGAAAAAGGCTATCTGGGAGAGACTATCGAAGACATAACCGGTTTGACCGCATGGCAACTATATAACAACTATCGCTTACCAAAGGGTGTCGCTAAAATTACCCAACCATATATTGGTGTAAGAGTTCCTCCCTATAAAGATAAAGTATATCAGAGTAAAGAGGAAACTATTCCTTATTTCCTCGGTTATCCGAATGAGGGTGCGCAATTAGAAGCGATTAAGCGTCTTATTACATCTGATCGGTTCCATAACATCGGAATATTCCTTCCAACAAATGAAATGGTGTTCGAATTATATAACGAACTGACTAAAGACGGCTATTACGTTGAATGCAAGTATTCATTCGGCACGGAAAGTTTCATTACGTTGGATTTCAAGACTAACCATCCGAAAATTATGACTTATCATAGCGCAAAAGGATTGCAATTCGAGACAGTTATTCTCCCCTACTGCCAACCAATACCAATAGAGGATGAATCTGCACGCAAAGCACTATATGTCGCTATGACGAGAACATATAAGGAACTCTATATGATGTATATAGGTGATTCCCGACCCTCGCCGCTCGATAAAGTTCCGGAACATTTATTCAAAAATTCATTATCATGATAGGAAAAATACATTATGCAAGAAATGCCGAATGAAATGCCACAAAAATGCCGAATTATTTGCATATGTCATAAAAAATACACCCTTGCAGCGAAATTTCCCCAAAATGTAACAAATAGGGGAAAAAGTAGAAAAATATTTGCATATGTCAAAAAAAAGCAGTACCTTTGCAGCGTGAAATAGATTTACTCATCCTATTGAGTAAAAATACGAAGTGCATTGAGTAAAATTTTTAAATATGATGCAACGTCCTTATTTTCAACCGATTACAGCGCGTCTGAATGAGCCGAGAAAGTTCATTCAAATCATAGAAGGGCCTCGTCAGGTAGGCAAATCGACGCTTATCAAGCAGGTACTGAAGACTATCACGATACCTTGGGTACATTTCTCGGCAGATAATGTGCCGGCGACCCGAAGTGCATGGATTAGCGATTGTTGGGCAACCGCGCGCAACAAACTCCAAATGGAGAAGCTGCCGGAACTATTGCTCGTGATTGATGAGGTGCAGAAACTCTTGAATTGGGGCGAAGTCGTTAAAAAAGAGTGGGACGCTGACACCTTCAATGATGTGCCGATCAAGGTGGTGTTGTTAGGTTCATCGCGCGTACGATTAGAAAAAGGACTTAGCGAGAGCCTGAAAGGCCGTTTTGAGACCATCAAGATGCCTAACTGGTCACTTACGGAGATGCAGGAAGGCTTCGCAGTGACCGTCGATGAATATATCTACTACGGCGCGTATCCCGGAGCAGCCGATCTGCGTCATGACTTGGATAGATGGCAAGAGTATATCAGCAGTTCCATCGTAGATGCTACCATCAATAATGATATCCTGATGGATACGCCGATTGCCAAACCGGCGCTGCTGCGTCAAACCTTTGAATTGAGCAGTGCCTATTCCGGGCAAGAAGTGTCGTTGACCAAAATGATAGGGCAATTGCAAGATGCCGGAAACACGACCACATTGGCACATTATCTGGAATTGCTCAGTCAAAGCGGGATGGTTTGTGGACTAAGTAAGTACGCGGTCGATAAGGCACGGCGGCGTAACTCTATCCCCAAATATCAGGTGTATAACAATGCTCTGATGAGTCTCTATTGCGAACATGATTTTGCGTCAGCCAGAGCGAATCACAAACTCTGGGGACGGCTGTTTGAGTCCGCAGTCGGGGCACATATTATGAATTGCGCCTATACCGGTCGATTCAAAGTGTACTATTGGCGTGACGGAAAAGATGAAGTGGATTTTGTTTTAGTGAAAGACACTAAAGTGGTCGCCGTAGAATTGAAGAGCAATCACGAAAAGGATACCTCCGGTTTGCATACTTTCCAAGACTTGTTCCATCCGTACCGATCGGTGTTGGTTGGCGAAGAAGGTATTCCTATTGAGACTTTCCTAAAGTCAGATCTAAGAGAATTGTTTGCGTGAAAGTTGTACCTTAGCACTTGATTTGAGCCAACAGATATAGCTTTTTTCTCTTTATCTGTCAACTAAATGATCTATACTTCTATTTGCTTTTTCGCAGATTTCGCAAGAAAGAATCCTTCGCAGATAAGATTTCTGCGAATTTATTTGCATATGTCGGAAAAAAGTTGTAATTTTGCAGGCTAAAACAATAAACATGCCAACATTAGAGACCATAAAGCAACTAGCGAAGCAGGTTATACCCGCCGGTAGTCATCTGTGGCTATACGGCTCCCGTGCTCGCGGAGATTTTCGTCCTACATCTGATTGGGATCTGTTGGTGATACTCAATAAGGCTAAAAGAGAATATTCGGATTTCGATAACTACGAATATCCGTTTATCGAATTAGGCGCATCAATTGGCGAGAATATCTCCGCTCATCTCTATACTACCGATGAATGGAACTCCATGTCCTTTACGCCTTTTTACCATAATGTAGAACAAGATAAGAAAGTACTGATATGAGTCTATCGCAAGAAGAAAGACAAATAATGGTTCAATTGGAGATTGAACGTGCTGAAAGAATCGTGACTGAGTTTCCGATTTATATAGAGAATAAGTTGTGGAACACGCTTTCCAATCGGATGTATTATGCAGTCTTTCACGCTACAACAGCTCTATTGATAGCCAATGGTCTGCATGCCGGTACGCACCAAGGTGTCTATGCACTATTAAGTATGCACTTTATCAAAACCGGCAAGATGAGTCAAGACGAAGGCCGCTTGTTTTCTCGATTAGCGACAATGCGCGAACGCGGAGACTACAATTGCTATATTGACGCGACCGAAGAGGAATTAATGCCAATGATAGAGCCTATGAACGCGTATATAGCACATATCAAGGAGCTTGTAAATCGGAGCTGATTAGCTGTTATGAGTGAAATGGAATTGGAGGCTAAGATTAGCCAAGGCTTAGAACTCACTCATCGTAAAATCGTTGAGGAGCATCGTCGCAACAACCAGCCGCTCATTTTTAGTGAGAACGGCGCAGTACAGTACGTGGATCCGTTCGCTGTAGCTATATAGAGCGTGATTTGCTCGGTGATCGTAAATAACGGTTATCGGCGCTCTGTTATCGTAATTTTCGCAGATTTCGCAAGATTTCTGCGAATTTATTTGCATATATCAAAAAAAAGTTGTACCTTTGCAGCGGATTTTGTCCCTAAAATGTAATATAATGGGGACAAAATAAGAAATTATACTATGTATAAAAGTATTAAAGATGACATAGCAACAAGGATTGCAAGAGGCGGTCGAGGACGCTTTATCTTTTTGCAAGACATGGAAAAAGTGGCGGACTACGAGTCTGTCAAAAAAGCCTTTCAGCGTCTGACAAATGAAAAAATGCTAATCCGTATTGAAAAAGGAATCTATTGGTATCCTAAAATCGATACGGAACTGGGGCTCGGCGTACTTTATCCTTCTATAGATGAAGTTGCGATGGCAATCGCCAAACGCGATAAAATTCGTGTGGCTCCTACGGTTGCTTTTGCGCAAAACGCATTAGGGCTATCTACACAACTGGAGTCTAATGTGGTCTTCTACACCGATGGACCGGAGCGACGCGTTAAAGTCGGAAAAGGGAAAGGTATCCTTTTCCTACACACAAGCGATATGTCGCGATTTGCCTACAAATCCCGTTTAATGCAGTTGATAGTGACCGCACTTGTGGATTATGGCGAGAAAGGCGTGAGAGACTCGGATTTTGAGACCATCAAACCTTTCTTAGCTCACGTAACACCGAAGCAATTCGCACACGACATTAAACTGGCGCCTATATGGCTGCAGGAAAAATTGAAGAAATATGATATACGCAAATCTGAACAATGAGCAACAGTTAATCGTTCTCAATCAAGTTAACGCACAGAACGGACAAGACCCACAAACCATCGAGAAGGATTGGTGGGTAACACAGGTATTACGTGTGCTCTTCTCTCAGCCGTACGCCGAGCATTTGTCGTTCAAAGGCGGTACGTCGTTGAGCAAGGCGTGGAATATCATCGAGCGTTTTTCTGAGGACATCGACATTGCTATCAGCCGAGAGTACTTAGGTTTTGCCGGAGAACTAAGCCGTACGCAGGTGAGCGATAAACTGCGTCGTGCGGCATGCTCGTTTGTGCGCGAGAAGATGCAGAACGACGTGCGTGAGGGTTTGGTAGCGCTTGGTATCGCTCCCGATAAATTCAAGGTATATGTGAACATAACGCCTGTTTCCACAACGGATCCGGAAGTCATCTATGTGGATTATCAATCGGTATTGCCGAACTCGGAATATATTGCCCACACTGTCAAAGTAGAGGTGAGCGGTCGCAGCATGCACGATCCTGTGCAAACGGTTGCGCTGCAATCGCAGATCGATATGATCCTGCCGCAAGCAACCATTGTACAACCGACTTTTAAAGTCAACGTAGTAGTACCCGAACGCACGTTCTTGGAGAAAGTCATGTTGCTGCACGAGGAGTTTGCAAAGCCTTCCGCTGAGGTTCGTACAGCGCGAATGTCTCGACATCTCTATGACTTGGAGCGCATGTTGCACACGGATATTGCCGAACGTGCGCTGAAGGATGAGCACTTGTACCGCACGATTTTGGAACACAGGCGTAAGTTTATTGGTCTGAAGGGCTTTGATTACGACACGCTCTATCCGCAATCGCTCTCGCTGGAGATACCGGCAGACGTGCTGCCTCTCTGGCGCAAGGACTACGAAAATATGCAAAGTTCGATGATTTACGGTGAGTCGGTCCCCTTCGACGAACTCCTTACCGAGATGCGTCAACTCAACGATCGCATTCGCCAATTACCGTACGCGAAATAAGTATATGGTACATTCATTTCGCAGATTTCGCACAATTTTTTATCTCGGATAAGCCTCGAACGATTTTTTTGCGAATTTATTTGCATATATGCAAAATATTTTGTACCTTTGCAGGCTAAAATGCGTGAAGTATGGAAAAACAAGAACTCAGAAAACTCATTCAGCTGTGGTTTCAGGAGGATATCCGCGAGGGAGACCACACGTCGTTATGCTGCATACCCCCTACGCAGATGGGTTGTCAGCAGTTGATCATCAAGGACGAAGGCATATTGGCCGGCGTAGAGGTAGCGAAGGAGATCATCGATTACTTTGACCCCGAATGCCGTATGGAGCAGTTCCTCAAAGACGGCGACGCGGTCAAGAAGGGCGACATCGCCTTCCGCGTATACGGAAAGGAGCTGAGTCTGCTGCAGATCGAGAGGACGATGCTCAATGTGATGCAGCGTATGTCGGGCGTAGCCACGACGGCGCACCGGTATCAGAGCCTGATTGCAGACACGGGTTGCCACGTACTGGATACGAGAAAGACGACGCCGGGACTGAGGTACCTGGAGAAGGAGGCGGTAAAGATCGGCGGCGGAATGAACCACAGGATCGGGTTATTCGATATGATCCTGCTGAAGGACAACCACGTGGATTTCTCGGGCGGTATAACGAATGCCCTGACGCGTGCACGCGACTACTGCAAGGAGAAGAATTTGAATCTGAGAATCGAGATCGAGACACGCAGCGAGGACGAGATACGCGAGGCACTCGCGACCGGCATACCCGATCGCATCATGCTGGATAACTTCACGCCGGAGAGGACGAAGGCTGCAGTGGATATCATTCGCGCGTGGGAGAAGACCCACGGCGGCCGCAAGATGGAGATCGAGTCGAGCGGCGGTATCACGATCGATACGATACGCGACTATGCACTGGCCGGCGTGGACTATGTGTCGGTAGGTGCGCTGACGCACAGCGTAAAATCACTTGATATGAGTTTCAAAGCTGTGAAATAAAGGACGAAGGTCTCCTAAATCGTACATGAAAACAAATCGTCCATAAATCGTACATTGTAAATCGTAAATATTGATATTTATGACAATAATAGAGAGATTGGCGGCGCTGAGGGCGCTGATGAAAAAGGAAGGGCTGAGTGCCTATATCGTGCCGGGAACAGACCCGCACGCGAGTGAATATATGGCTCCGCATTGGGCCGAGATGTCGTGGATCAGCGGATTCTTAGGTGAGACCGGTACGGCCGTGATCACCATGGATAAGGCGCTGCTCTGGACCGACAGCCGCTACTACCTGCAGGCGGAGATCGAACTGAAAGGTACGACCGTGGAGCTGATGCGGGAGAGCGATGTGGATTGCCCCAGCATCACAAAATGGCTTTGTGATGAATTCAAAATTCAAAATTCAAAATTAACAATCGGCGTCAATCCGGAGATGTACTCGGTGAACGGGTATAAGAAACTAAGAGAGGAACTCGAGGACGGCGGACTAGAGCTGAAGTCGATCGACCTCATCGGTCCCCTATGGACGGAAGGAAGGCCGGATATACCGATGAACAAGCTGCTGCCCTACGACGAGAAATACGCCGGCGAGAGTGTGGCTTCGAAGCTCAGCCGCGTACGCGAAGCCCTGGCAGAGAAACGCGCCGATGCGGCCGTGATCGCCGAGCTGGACGAGATAGGATGGCTGCTGAACGTACGGGGTACGGACGTGGACTACACGCCCTGCGTGATTAGTTATGTAGTGATAGAAAAGGCTGCCTGCACGATCTTCATCGACCCGCGTAAGGTGGACGACGCTGCGCGGACGTACCTAAAGGAGATAGGCGTCACCGTACGCGGCTACGAGGAGGTATACAGTTACCTGAACGGCATTGCAGCGACCGGCGTGCTCTACGACGGCAACCGCGTGAACGAAGCCCTGTACGAGGCGATTAACCCTGCCGTGACGCGCAAGGTGAACAGTACGCCGAGTCCGATACAGGTGATGATGTCGGTAAAGAACGAGGTGGAGATCGAGGGCGAGAAGGAGGCGATGCGGGTAGATGCCGTAGCGCTGACGCGTTTCTTCCGCTGGTTGGAGACCGAAGCCCTGAAGACCCCGCAGACGGAGATGACGCTGGCGCGCAAGCTGACGGCATTCCGCGCCGAGGGCAAGAACTACACGGACGACTCGTTCTGCACAATAGCCGGATGGAAAGGCAACGGCGCCATCGTGCACTATCACGCAACCGATGAGGACTGTGCCAAGATAGAAGGCAACGGCGTGCTGCTGCTCGACTCAGGCGGACAGTACCTGGACGGCACGACCGACATCACCCGCACCGTCTGGATCGGCGATGAGAAAGCCATTCCCGCAGCGGTGAAGCAGGACTATACGCTGGTGCTCAAGGGTCATATCGCCCTGGCACAAGTGCGCTTCCCGAAGGGCACGAGGGGCAACCAATTAGACATACTGGCACATCAGTATATGTGGGCCGAAGGCATCACCTACGGTCACGGAACGGGTCACGGCGTAGGCCATTATATGGGTTGTCACGAGGGGCCAGCCAATATCCGTACGGACAATAACACCAACCCCATCAAGGAAGGTAATATCTTCAGCGACGAACCCGGTATCTACCGCGCAGGCGAGTGGGGAATCCGAATCGAGAACCTCGTGGTGACCGTGCCCGCAAAGCAACTCTCGGCACGCACGACAGGCGAGCAGTACTACGAATTTGAGACCATCACGCTGTGCTACTACGACACGCGGCTCATCGACATGACGATGCTGACGGAGAGCGAGCGGGCGTGGATCAACAATTACCACAAGCGCGTATACGAAGAGACGGCTCCGCGCCTGACGGCAGAGGAGGCAGCGTGGCTGAAAGAGAAATGTAAGGAGATTTAAATTTGAGAACATGATAGAGCAAGATTTGATACAATTGGTAAAGAAGGCGGTCCATGCGCTGTACGGCATAGAGGCTGACGACAAACAGATTCAGTTGCAGAAGACACGTCCCGAGTTTGAGGGCAATATGACCGTGGTGGTTTTCCCATTTGTAAAAGCCGCCCGGAAGGCTCCGGCGCAGGTCGCTGACGAGATTGGAAAATGGATGTTGGATAACGGAGAAGGGCTCATCGCCAAGTACAACGCGGTGCAGGGATTCCTGAACCTCAGTATCTCGGATGCCTACTGGATCCAGCGTCTGGAGGAGATCAATGCTGCAGCTGATTACGGTCAGATGGATCAGAACGGCAAGCTAATGATGGTGGAGTACTCGTCACCCAATACCAACAAACCCCTGCACCTCGGGCACGTGCGCAATAACCTACTCGGTTACTCGATTGCCAAGATCCAGGAGGCCAACGGATGGAAGGTGGTGAAGACCAACATCGTCAACGACCGGGGTATCCATATCTGCAAGTCGATGTTAGCCTGGCTCAAGTTCGGCAACGGCGAGACGCCCGAGTCGTCCGGCAAGAAAGGCGACCACCTAATCGGCGATTACTACGTGCGCTTCGACAAGGAGTACAAAGCGCAGCGCGCGGAGCTGATGGCGCAAGGCATGGACGAGGAGACCGCCAAGAAGGAGGCTCCGCTGATGAAGGAGGCGCAGCAGATGCTGCTCAAATGGGAGCAGGGCGACAAGGAAGTGCGCGAGCTGTGGGCGAAGATGAACAGCTGGGTATATGCCGGATTCGACGAGACCTACCAACGGATGGGGGTGTCGTTCGATAAGATATACTACGAATCCAACACCTATTTGGAGGGCAAGAAGGAAGTAGAGAAAGGCCTGGAGCAAGGTGCCTTCTACCGCCGCGAGGATAACTCCGTCTGGGCCGACCTGACAAAGGACGGACTGGACGAGAAACTGCTGCTCCGTCAGGACGGCACGAGCGTCTATATGACGCAAGATATCGGAACGGCCAAACTGCGATTTGAGGACTATCCGATCGATAAGATGGTCTATGTGGTGGGCAACGAACAGGAGTACCACTTTAAGGTGCTGTCGATCCTGTTGGATAGGCTCGGTTTCCCCTTCGGCAAGGAGTTGGTGCACTTCTCCTACGGGATGGTAGAGCTGCCGAACGGCAAGATGAAGTCGCGCGAGGGAACGGTAGTAGATGCCGACGAACTGATGGATAAGATGATCGACGACGCCCGCGAGATCAGCAAGGACAAGGTGAACACCCTGCCCGATATCACGCCCGCTGAGGCCGAAGAGATCGCCCGCAAAGTTGGCATGGCAGCGCTGAAGTACTTCATCCTGAAAGTGGATCCGCGTAAGAACATGCTCTTCAACCCCGCCGAGTCTATCGACTTCAACGGAAATACAGGACCGTTTATTCAGTATACCTACGCGCGCATACAGTTAGTATTGCGCAAGGCCGGCGCTCGAGATCTCGACATCTCGACATCTCGAGACCTCGAGGAGAAAGAACTGACCTTGATTCAAAGGCTGACGGAGTTCCCGGCAGTGGTGCGTCAGGCCGGCGATAATTTCTCTCCGGCACTGATCTGCAACTATGCGTATGACTTGGCATGCGAGTTCAACTCGTTCTACCACGATTACTCGATCCTAAACGAAGAAGACCCCGCAAAGCGGAGTCTTCGTATCGTGCTCTCAGGCTGCGTGGCAAAAGTTATTGCACGAGCAATGAGTCTGCTTGGGATAGAGATGCCTGAACGCATGTAGCCTCCTCGCCGCCGAATACTCCGGTGGTGCGAAGCACAATCACGGCGATAGCTATTGCTACTACGATGCAAGCGATGGCTATCGCCCACTTTTTCCAGGGTTCCATACCTGCCTTGGCAAACGGGTCTTTGAGTTTCAAGAGCGGGAACGACACCTGTTCGGTCAGCGTAGCGCCGAAAGGGATCGAGATGAAGTTGGCGGCATTGACCGCCCAACCGTTGGCGTTGAGGATCGGCGAGAGGTTGCGACGACGCAGTTTGAGGTAGGCCATGATCATCGACGGACCCGAGATGATAAGCAGGATCACGACGAAGACGAGAATGACTTGCCACCACTTGAGCGTGCTCATATCTGCGGCGAGGGCAGCGAGTGCCGTACCGATCATGCCGACTGCCATACCAATGGCAGCAAATATACCGGCGAATTTCGCGATATCGAAAGGCATCTTCTTCTCTGCTGCGGGATCACCGGGTTTGGTGACCGCGGCTTCGGTCTTGGTCTTCATGTCGTCGAAAGCCTGTGCGTCCTTCTCGGCAGCGCGTTTGTTGATGGAGTCCTCTACCCACTTAGCGAGTTTGCGATAGGGCGTCCAGAAGGCCTGCCGGATCGAGATCGGGTTCTCGATGATCTTGGTGATGACGGCGTCGTAGTCGTTGTTCTGGCGGTCGTAGAAGATCGCGTTTTTGCCCACATAGAGACTGTTGACTTCGCCGGCGGTGATGGCGGCCACGATCTGGAGCGACTTAGCGAGTTTGGTGCTCTTGCAGTCACAGAAGACGAGGAACATATTGCTGGCGGGAGCCTGTGCATCGAGTTTGGGCAGTTCCTTGGCCAAGAGGCAGAGATGGCAGGCGCGCTGGTCGATAACGAGCGTACCGGCCTGGAAGATGGCGTCGGCATTGATGCGGTAGAACTGCTCGAGGGTGATGAAGTTATGCAGCAGCAGCACAAAATCGCGGTGGAGCAGGAGCAGCTTACGCAGCGGTTCGTACTCGCCACGGCGCTCCGCCCACTTGGCGGCATTGCGCTCGTTGACGCCCTGTACGGCAGTCTCCCACTCGCTGATCTTCGCTCCCATATCGATGAACTCCGCCTCCTTCATACCGGGTTTGGGAGTCTCCTCGGGAATAGCGGCGAGACCGATTTTCTGCAGTTTCTCCTGCTCGAAATAGGCGGCATACTCGTCCTTCTTGGCCTTATAAGCCTCGATGACATTGGCGGGGTAGGGAGCCTCGGGAGCGGTCTCTTCCTCTACGGTGATGCCGGCGAGCACTTCGTCGAGGGCGGCAAGGGTTGCCTCCGGCAGTTTGTCGGCGATGGCGCGCAGGTCAGGATCCATGATGTTGTCCTTATCCACGCGGTCGGTCTGCAGATAGAGGGTGTCGAGGTTGCGCAGCGTAGCTGAGAGCCATTCGGCAGTCTTGATGACTTCGGTTACGTGCAGTTGGCCGTCGCCGTCGGTGTCCATCAGGCGGAGCGAACGTTCGTCGATCTCCAGGCCGGTGACCGGACACGAGAGCACGGTCCACATCTTTTGGTCTAACTCGCCCAAGTGACGGATGTCGTCACCGGACTGAATCTTTACGCGGGTACTTCCGCCCACGTTGGCAAAAGTGAATTTGTACATCTTAGTTTTTATTTAAAATTAATATCAATTGTCAATTATCAATTATCAATTTTCTTGTGGGTCATAATATCGAGGATGAGGTCATCGGTGTAGGACATACCTTCGCGGCCGATGCGGGTGAGGTTGTGGATCGTGCGGTCGATATCCTCCTCCACGATACCTTCCGTGCAGTCCGCGTGCGCGTGCTCGATGGCGAGCGTGGCGGAGAGCACGGCGGTAGCGACACCGGATGTGACCTTGAGCGCGCAGCCGGGTTTGGCGCCGTCGCAGATCATGCCGGATATGTTGGCAATCATGTTCTTAATGGCATAGGTCAGTTCCTCGTAGCCTCCTCCCATGAGATAGGTGATACCGCAGGCCGAACCCGTGGAGGCGACCACGCATCCGCAGAGGGCGGAGAGACGACCGAGCGACTGCTTGATATAGATAGCCGTGAGGTTGGCCAGCGTCAGGGCACGGAGCGTATGTTCCTCGTCGGCCTCGTGCTCGAGGGCGTAGATATAGACGGGTAGGGAACAGCTGACGCCCTGGTTGCCGCTGCCGCTATTGGACATGACGGGTACCATCGCGCCCGACATACGGGCATCGCAGGCACCGCAGGTATAAGCCAGGATGTGAGTGAAGGCGGTGTCGCCGAAGAGCGTAGATGACGCTCCCTCGTGCAGCAACCGTCCGAGACCGTGTCCGTAGTTACCTTGGAAAGATTTCTCTGCCGCCTGTTTATTCATCTTAGCGCCATCGAGGAGGAAGCGCACATCGTCGAGCGAGACGCTCATGGCGTAGTCATAGACCTCGCGGAGAGACAACTCGGTATCCCGTGATTCCGGTATCTCGGTATCCCGTTTCTCGGTATCCCGTGATCCCGTTATCCCGTTATCCCGAGTCACAAAGCAGGTATGCTCGTGTTGGATCGTGGCTTCGGCGGTGCGGCCGTCTTTGGCGACCACGGCGCGGATATAGAGCACGTCGGGGGCGTTGTAGTCCACCTCGATCGTTGCCGGCACGCGTTGCATATAGTCCTTGGCGTAGGCGACGGCTTTCTCATCGGCATCGCGCAGCACCTCCAGTTGGTAGCAGCTCTTGCCGACGGTAGCACCCAGGGCGATCGCGATCGGCAGACCGGTCATACCGGTGTTGGGGATGCCTACGGCGAGGGCGTTCTTATATACGTTCTTACTCAGATAGACGGTGATGGAGTCGGGCTCGCAACCTAACTCCTCGCGAGCGCGCGCTACGCACAGGGCGACTGCTATCGGTTCGGTACAACCGATGGCGGGCACGACTTCGCGGTGCAAGAGATTCAAAATATCGGTGTTTTTCATATATCGTATTGATTTAAGTCCTTGGTAAAATCCTCTACCCAGAAATGCAGTCTCAGGCGCAGTTTGGTATAGGCGATGAGACAGCGCATCCTGATGCCGGTGCGGTAGAAGTTGAGTTCGCGGTAGAGCCGCTGTTCGGCCTCGCGGTGCCGCTCCGAAGTAGTGGAAACCTCGTGCTCGCAGTAGTAATAGCCTACGTAGGGTACGATATGCTGCTTGGGTTTGCGCAGCCAGAGGGCGGCGCTGAAGACCACGTCCTCGTAGATCATGCCCTTCGGGAAACGCAGCCGGTGCCGCTCGAGGAAGTCGCGTCGGTAGAGGCGCGTCCAGGGTGCGGTGAGGCTATAGGGGTGCGAGGGGATATGATCGAAGCGCAGGGTGCCGTTGGGTTTGAGACGTCGGTAGCCGTACTGGATGACGTCGTCGCTGCCGATGGAAGCGATGAGATGTTCCACGCAGTGCCGATCGATGTAGTCGTCTGCGTCCACAAAGAGGACGTACTCGCCCGTAGCCTGACTGAGGCCGAGATTGCGGGCTGCGCCCTGACCTTGGTTCGCTTGGCGAAGGATCTCGAAGCGCCGGTCGGCCTGCGCGAAAGCGCATGCGATGGCGGTGCTGCCGTCGGTGGAACCGTCGTCGATGAGGATGACCTGCAGCGCCTCGTGGGTCTGCCGCATGATTGACTTCAGGCACGTTGTCAGGTAACGTTCGGCGTTATAGAAGGGCACTATTATAGAACAATAACTCAAACTGTCGGGCTTGTGTTTGGCGGTTAAACGTATCTTTGTTGCGGACGAGCTGACGGGTGTAGCCGTCGGCGGTCCACGCAGTATATAATTGGCGGATATAGTCCTTGATCTCCTCCTTGTCGGACGAAGCGAGGCCGGCATTGCAACGTCGGATGGTCTCGGCGAGCAGTCCGTGGTCGTCGGGGATGAGCAGCACGGGTTTCTCGCATCCGAGTGCCTCGTAGAACTTAGTGGTCATCATGCCGCGTGCTGCAGTATTGGTGAGCACAAGCATGAGCGAGGCGCGGCGGATGGCATCGCCAACGGCATAGAGGGGCAGCGGGTCGTAGTCGGGCGTATGCAGTTCCAGCGAGAGGCGCGGCAGATCCAACTCGCGCACGCACTCGCGTATAATAGATAGGTCTTGGAACTCATAGAGCCGACCGATATAAGCGATGCGGAAGGTATCGGTGGGGATATCCTCCGGATAGAACTGTGCGGGGTCGAAGCCGTTATAGATAAGCGTGATCTGCGGGTTGAAGCGACGGAGGAACTCCTTGTGCCAAGGAGATATGGTCGTGATATGGTCCGCGAGGCGCAGCACGCGGTTGCGGCGGCGTCGTTCGATGGCGCTATAGAGTGCGCGGAAGGGACGAAGCCAGAGGCTGCGGTGGTGCTGATACTGTGCACCGGGTATCTGTTCGTCGAGATCGCGTATGTCGGTGATGAGCGGCAGATGGCGTTCCCGCGCGAGCGTCAGCGCCGTTGTCAGCGGGAAGGTGGAGAAGGTGGTGCAGAAGATGAGGTTGTAGTCTTTGCTAGAGGTCGCCTCTCGGACGCGGCGGGTAAAGAAGCGGCTCTTCCAATCGAAGAGGAGGTTGGCGATGCTCTTGAGTGCCCAACTGCCTCCGCGCATCAAGGGGATCTCGTGGATCGGGTAGCTGTGCGGGAAGGGTATCGTATCCCAAGCTTCGGTATAGACCTCGATGAAGTGACCGCGCTCGGCGAGGTAGTCGCAGAGGAAACGCAGTCGCGGGGCAAACGAGGGTTTGCTATACGGGTCGGCCAATATGAGGATACGGAGCGGGGTCATTGGAGCAGTTGCAGCAGTTTGGGATAGAGGTCGCGGTGGTAGGTTCCGCTACCGATATTGGAGTTATGCCAGAGCAGCACGGCTTCGCCTTGGTACTGGCGAATCTTATCGAAGAGCTGCTGGCAGAGGAAATAGGCCTCGTCCTCGCTCAGGTGCATATAGCCGGCATTGGAGAGCGTCACGTCCATGACGGTGAGCGGATGCAGGGTGAGGGAGGTGAGGGTGTAGGTCTTGGGGTTGATCCACCGAACGGGTCGCGTCGTCTGCAGGCGGAAGCCGGCCGCGTCGGGGAAGCCGATGGTGAAGTCGTCGGTGATGCCGGCGTCGGCAAGGCGCTGCATCTGATCGATGGAGCAACGCAGGTAATGGCTCCTATGCAGCGGCATCGGGTCGATGATCTCGCCGTAATATGAGCTATGCAGTCCGAGCTTGGCACCCGAGGCGGTCAGTTCGTGCTCCAGGTAGCGGTAGTCGCGTTTCCGGAGATCATACTGCGGATAGTCGTAGCCGCGTCCGCGGGTGTGCTTGATGAAATAGATGCTATCGACTTTCGACTCTTGGCTTTCGACTAATTTGCTATCCTGCTTGATGAGCCAGGGGAAGGTGTAGGCAGGGTCGCGACGGATATCTTTCTGTGCCGCCCAGGCGCGTCGTCCTTGTCCGCGCAGCAGGCCTCCGATGAAACCGCGGAGATGGCGGTAGTGGGCGATGGTATCTACGTCGTGCGTGAGGTATATATGACTGAATCCGGGAGCAGGCAGATCCAACTCGAGTGCCTTCATCAGGATACGTGCGTATTCGTCGATGAGCGGGATCTGCAGCCTGTTCTTGCGTCCGAGCATCGAGTAGCGCGCAGCAAAGCGTCCGTGTTCATCTCTTTCGTCGGTCAGCAGTTCCTCCGCCCGCGAAATGAAGAAGAAGGTGTTATAGACGATATCCGTCTTTATAATGGTGATAGGTGATAGGTTATTGGTTATAGGTGCGCGCTTCTCTATCTCCACACGGCCGAGGTCGGGACGGACGAGGTCGTGACGGAGGTGTCCGGAGGGGACGATCACGACCTTATAGTGTGACCACTCTTCCTCGTTGGCCGTATAGCCCACTTGGCTGACGGCCTCGCTATTACCGTATAGCAGGAACTCGACTATGTATCGCTCAATATCTCCCATTCGTATAGTTTTTTTTCGATTTCGTGCTTGAGGTGTTCGTAGTGCTCGAAGTTGGCCTGCGTCTGATTCTGAGGGTCTTGCAGCTGTGCCTCGAGGGCTTTCTGTTCGTCCTCCAGTCGCGCAATCTCAGCTTCGGTCTCGGCGATCTGTTTCTCCTTCTTGCGCCGTGCTGCGGCCTCGGCCTTCTGTGCGGCGTAGTCAGTCGCTCCACTTGGCGTACCAGTCGTCTTAGGCGTACTAGGCGTCCTAGATATCTCCAATTCTTGGAGATTATTGATTTTCTTCGCGCGGAGGAAGTCGTAGATGCCGCCTAAGTGTTCGCGCACCTTACCACCGCCGAATTCGTACACTTTCTGAACAAGTCCGTCGAGGAAGTCGCGGTCGTGGCTCACGCAGATGACCGTGCCATCGAAGGCCTGCAGGGCGGCTTTGAGCACATCCTTGGAGGGCATATCGAGGTGGTTGGTGGGCTCGTCGAGGATAAGCAGGTTGCAGGGCTCGAGCAGCAGACGTATCATCGCCAGGCGGCTGCGTTCGCCGCCGGAGAGGACCTTGACCTTCTTGTCGGAGGCTTCGCCGCCGAACATGAAGGCTCCTAATATATCGCGTATCTTAAGCCGTATATCGCCCGTAGCGACATAGTCGATGGTCTCGAAGACTGTCTTGTTCTCGTCCAAGAGCGAGGCTTGGTTCTGGGCAAAGTAGCCAATGCGGACGTTGTGTCCGATCTTAAGGGTGCCGAGGAAGTCGAGTTGGTCCATGATGCAGCGAACGAGCGTCGTCTTGCCCTCGCCGTTCTTGCCGACAAAGGCTACTTTCTCGCCGCGGCGGAGCGTGAGCGTGACGCCCGATATGACGGGTTTCGCGGCACCCGGGTAGGTCTTCTCAAGGTCCTCGATGATAAGCGGGAAGTCACCGCTGCGGGGAGCAGGCGGGAAGCGTAGGTTAAGTCGGCTGGTGTCCTCGAGGTCCACCTCCAAGCGCTCCAGTTTGTCGAGCTGTTTGATACGGCTCTGCACCTGTACGGCCTTGGTCGCCTTGTAGCGGAAGCGCTCGATGAAGGCCTCGGTGTCGGCAATCATCTTCTGCTGGTTCTCGTAGGCCCGCACCTGTTGTTCGTGGCGCTCCTGACGCAGTTGGACGAAGTGGGAGTAGTTGACGTTATAGTCGTAGATACGTCCGAGTGTGATCTCGATGGTGCGGGTAGTGACGTTGTCGAGGAAGGCGCGGTCGTGGCTGACGAGGATGACAGCGGCGCCGCTCTGCTTGAGGAACTCCTCCAACCACTGGATAGACTCGATGTCGAGGTGGTTGGTGGGCTCGTCGAGTAGGAGCAGGTCGGGGTGCCGGAGCAGGATCTTAGCCAGCTCCACACGCATGCGCCAGCCGCCGGAGAACTCGCTGCACGGCCTTGTCAGGTCCTCGCGCAGGAACCCGAGTCCCGTCAGGGTACGGTCGGCTTCGGCCTTGAGTCGCGCATCGTCGTTGCCCTGCAGCACCTCGTCGAGGATCGTCTTGTCGTCGCGGTGGAGCATCATCTGCGGCAGGTAACCGATCGTGAGGTCTTTGTCGCGACGGACGGCACCGGAGGTGGGTTGCTGTTCGCCGGCGATGAGCCGCAATAGCGTCGTCTTGCCCGCACCGTTCTTACCCACCAATGCCACGCGCTCGCGGGCGTTCACGAGAAACGAGATGTCGTCCAGTACCGGACGCGACGAGAATTCTATGGTGAGGTGCTCAATCGATAGCATTTGTCTGTTTGATGCGTAGTTTGATGAGTAAAGTCACGGCGGCATAGATGGCGGCATCGATGATGACGAGCAGCAGCATGTTCCAATTGCGGCCGAGGATTCCGACGCCGATGAACAGTACGGATACGCAGAGCAGCACGGCGGTCGTTTGGATATGATTGAGACCGGTCGCGAGCAGCAGGTGGTGGATATGATTCTTATCGGGTAGGAAGGGCGACTTATGGTTGCGGATGCGGGCGAGGCTGACGCGGAGCGTGTCGAAGATCGGGACACTCAGTACGCTGATAGCGACCGCCGGCGCAGCACTCATATGCAGCCATTCGGGCAGTTCGTCATAGGCATTCATCTCGCAGAAGCGGAAGACAAAGGCCGTCAGCATATAGCCTACCAATAGACTGCCGGAATCGCCCATAAAAATCTTGGTGCGCTTGCCGCCGAAGACATTGTAGCAGAAGAAGACAGCCAGCGAACCGACGAGACATATAGCCAGTATGCACCAAGGTGCATCGCCCGCGAGGTAGAACCACGTGGCAAAGAAGGCGCAGTAGAGCATGCCGAGTCCCGAAGCGAGACCGTCCACGCCGTCGATGAGGTTGATGGCATTGATGATGGCTGCCAATACAAAGAACGACAGTACATACGACCACACCTCCGGCAGCACCTCGATACCAAGGAAGCCGTGCAGGTGGGTAAGACGGATGTCGGCAAATGAGATGAGCGCCACGCCTGCGATGAGTTCAGAGAGCAGTTTGGTCATAGGCGGTAGGATCAGGATATCGTCCACAAAACCGACCATCATAATGGCAAACACGCCGATGAGCAGGAACTGCGATTGTTGCAGGGTGTTGAACTCAAAGATGAGGTAGGTCAGCAGGAACGAGAAACAGATATCCAGTCCGCCGATGTTAGGCACCTCGCCGGTATGACTCATGCGTTTGTTGGGACGGACCACCAGATGCTTGGCTTCGGCGACGCGGAGCACGACCGGCATAAACAGGGCTCCCAAGGCAAAAGCGATGAGTCCGATCAAATAAGGATGTGTATAAAAGAAGGTCAACAAAGCAATCTTAAATCTTAAATTTTAAATCTTAAATCTTATTCTCGTCCAGCTTCTGGTAAACCGAGTTCATGCTCTTGAACTCCGGCACCAGCTCCTTCATCTTGCGTACGGTCTCAAAGGGTCGTCCCTCGTAACTCATGGCGATGAGTTCGTCAATACCGCGGCTGACCTCCTCGAAGGCGTACTCGCGTACGCGGGCAATCATGATCTTCTCGTGCTGCGTAGGCAGGGTCGTCTCCTTCTGGTTGAGCAGTTCCTCATAGAGCTTCTCGCCGGGACGGAGTCCGGTGAAGACGATCGGTATATCAACGTCGGGCGTATAGCCGGCCAGACGGATCATATTCTGCGCCAGGTGCAGGATCTTAACGGGTTTGCCCATGTCAAAGACGAATATCTCGCCGCCGTTGCCCAGTACCGAGGCCTCCAGCACCAGGGTGCAGGCTTCGGGGATTGTCATGAAGTAACGGATGATGTCGGGGTGCGTCACGGTGACGGGACCGCCGCGCTGGATCTGTTTCTTGAAGTAAGGGATGACGCTGCCGTTCGAGCCGAGCACATTACCGAAGCGCGTCGTGATAAAGCGGGTGGAGGCGGCGTGCTTATTGAGCGCCTGCACGTACATCTCTGCGATACGTTTGGACGCTCCCATGACATTGGTGGGGTTGACGGCTTTGTCGGTGGATATCATCACGAAGCGTTCTACGCCGTATTTGACCGACATGTCGGCGATGTTCTTGGTGCCGAGCACGTTAGCGTGGATCGCCTCGTTGGGGTGGTCCTCCATCAGCGGCACGTGCTTGTAGGCAGCGGCGTGATAGACCACGTCGGGACGGAACTCGCGGAACACCTCCTCGATGCGTTCGCGTTCGCGCACATTGGCGATGCAGGGGATGAGTACGGCGTCGGGGAAGGCCTCCTTGAGGTCGAGCGTCAGGTCGTGGAGCGGCGATTCAGCTTGCTCCAGAAGGACCATCGCTCGTGGACTGTAGCGCAGCACCTGGCGCACGATCTCCTGACCGATACTGCCTGCTGCGCCGGATACGAGCACGACCTTGTCGCGCAGGATCTTCTCTACGTTCTCCGTGTTGATCTTAATGGCCTCCCGCTCCAGTAGATCCTCGATCCGGATGGCATCGATGCGACCGATGACGGACTTGGTGCTCTCCTCGCTGTAGGTGGTGAAATAGGGGGTCGTCAGGATTCGGATATTATGCTCGAGGAAGACGGTGAGGTCCTTGGCGGGATTCAGTTCCTTCATCTTGAGCGGCGAGATGATGACGTTCTCGATATGGTTGGAGCGCATGCGCTCGAAGAGTTCGTCGTCGAGCATATGCACCCGCATGCCAAGCAGTTTGTAGTTACGCTCCGAGCGTTTGTCATCGATGAAGCCGACAGGGTGATAGGGTGTGTTGCCCGAGGCAATCAGCATCTTGGCGATCGCGATGCCGGCACTCTTGGTGCCGTAGATGAGCACCTTCGGTCCCTTGATGGTTGCCTGGCGGATGCTCTCGTAGAGCGTCTTGACGCCTACGCGAATGCAGAACAGCAGCACGAACGAGATGAAGATATAGAGAATCAGGGCGGTGTTCATGAAGAGCTTATCGCCCGTCGAGAGATGCCAGATGAGGTTGGTCACCAGCAGCAGCATACTGCAGACGACGACGGCGGAGAGCACCTTCAGCGTGTCGATGAAGGTGGAGTAACGCAAGATGCCCGAATAGGTGTGGAACAGCCAGAAGCAGGCCGCCTGCACCGCGATCAGTATTCCGTACTGCGCACCGAGGGAGAGCAGCATGTCCGTGGGGTGGTAGTGAAACAGACTCGTGCCGATCCAGATGCTGACCCAATAGCCGAGGGTGCAGGTCATCAGGTCCAGCAGCAACACGCACCAGCGCGGCAAATAGCCGATTGAGCTGAGGTGCGAGAATATATCCGACTGCTTTATTTCTTTCCAAATAGTATGAGCCATAGATGTCAATTATCAATTGTCAATTATCAATTGTTCGTTCGGGATTCGTTTGAGCGCCTGCCCGGTATAACTCTCGGCGCATTGCATCACCTCTTCGGGTGTACCTTCCGCCACGATCTGTCCGCCCTCGTTGCCGCCTTCGGGTCCGAGGTCGATGATATGGTCGGCCGCCAAGATCAGGCTGGGGTTGTGCTCGATGACGACGATGCTGTGTCCGCGTTCGATGAGGCGGTTCAGCGCCCGCAGCAGGATCGTCACATCCTTGTGGTGCAGACCCGTGGTGGGTTCGTCGAAGAGGAACAGCCGTGGTTTGGCATCCTGTTCGGCCAGGAACGAAGCCAACTTCACGCGCTGGCTCTCGCCGCCCGACAGCGTCGAACTGGACTGCCCCAACTGCACATAGCCTATACCTACGTCCTGTAAGGGACGGAGCCGCTGCACGATTTTGCGGCAAGCCTTGTCTTGCTCGAAGAAGGCGATAGCCTCGTCCACGGTCATCTGCAAGATGTCGTAGATGTTCTTACCGCGGTACTCCACCTCTAATACATCGTGCTTGAAGCGCTTGCCGTGACAGTGCTCGCACTCCAGGATGATGTCGGCCATAAACTGCATCTCGACGCGGCGTACGCCCTCGCCCTGACACTCCTCGCAGCGCCCGCCGGGGGTGTTGAACGAGAAATGCGCCGGGGTGAAACCCATCTGGCGGCTCAGTTGTTGCTCCGCAAAGAGCTTGCGGATCTCGTCGTAGGCCTTGAGGTAGGTGACGGGGTTGGAACGCGACGAACGACTGAGCGGGTTCTGGTCCACAAACTCCACATCCGTCAGCATATGCAGCGACCCGCGTAGCACGCTGTAGTCGCCGGTTCGTTCGGCCGTGCCGCCGTAGTATTTCTTGAGCGCAGGGTAGAGCACCTTGCTCACCAGTGAACTCTTACCGCTACCGCTGACGCCGGTCACAACGGTCAGCACATTGAGCGGGAAGCGTACGTTGAGGTTCTTGAGGTTGTTCTCCGTCGCGCCGCAGACCTCGATATAGTTGTTCCAGCGACGACGCTGCGCGGGGATGTTGTAGGTGAATTTCTCCATCCGCGGACGACCCGTATAGGTGATCTCGCCGCCGTTGCGTCCGGCACCCGGTCCTACCTCGATGGAGAAGTCGGCCGCCTGCTGGATGTCGTCGTCGTGTTCGACCACGACGATCGTGTTCTGCAGGTCGCGCAGCTCCTTGAGCACATGTATCAACCGCTGCGTGTCGCGGGGATGCAGACCGATACTGGGTTCGTCCAGCACGTAGAGCGATCCTACGAGACTGCTGCCGAGGCTCTTGGCCAGATTGATTCGTTGGCTCTCGCCGCCCGACAGCGTTGCGCTCATGCGGTTGAGGCTCAGGTAACTCAGTCCCACGTCCTTCATAAACTGCAGGCGGTTGCGGATCTCCGGCAGCAGCAGTTTGGTCGCCTCTTTCTCCCGATCGGTCAGTTGTAAGGCATCAAACCACGCGGCCAGTTGGTCCACCGACAGGAGCATCAGCTCCGTGATGGCCTTGCCCTTAAAGAGCACGTACGAGGCTTCTTTTCTGAGCCTCAGCCCGCCGCATAGCGGACACTGTGCCTTGCCTTTGTAACGCGCCAGCATGACGCGGTACTGGATCTTGCCGTACTGCTTGCTCTCTAACTCTTCAAAGAAATCATTCAAGCCGCGGAAGTATTGGTTGCCCGTCCAGAGCAGTTGCTTCTGTTCGGGGGTCAACTGGTAGTAGGGGGTATGAATCGGAAAACCGAACTCACTCGCCGTCATCACCAGTCGTTCGTTCCAGAGGCTCATCTTCTCGCCGCGCCAGCAGACGATAGCGCCCTCGTAGATGGACTTGGTCTTATCCGGCACCACCAGGTCGGGGTCGATACCGATCGTCTGTCCGAATCCGTTGCAGCGCGGGCAGGCTCCGAGCGGGTTGTTGAAGTCAAAGAGATGCTCCGAGGACTCGATGAACGATATGCCGTCTGCCTCGAATTTCTCCGAGAAATCCAGTCGCTCTTCGTCGTCCTCGCCGGGTCGGCAGAGCATCACGCACGCGCCGTCGCCCTCAAAGAAAGCCGTCTGCACCGAGTCGGCAAAACGATTGGCAGTAGCTTGCTCGCCGTCCGCGACTACACGGTCTACGAGCAGAAAAAGGTGATCGGTGATAGGTGATTGGTGATCGGTTATCGGGTTCTCGATACGTATCACTTCATGCGTATCGAGTCGGTACAGACGTGCAAAACCCTCCGACTGCCAAATCTGCAGTTGCTCCTCCAGGGTGCGGTTCTCTCTCAGATGAATCGGTGCTAAGAGCATCACGCGTTCGCCTTTCGGCCGTGCCATCAGGGCGTTGACTACATCGCTCGGCGTGTGACGCTTCACCTCCTGCCCGCTTACGGGAGAAACGGTCGTGCCTACGCGCGCGTACAAAAGCTTAAGGTACTCGTATATCTCCGTCACCGTACCTACCGTCGAACGCGGATTGCGCGACGTCACCTTCTGTTCGATAGCGATCGCAGGCGGGATGCCGTCGATCTTATCCACCTCCGGCTTCTGCATCCGTCCCAAGAACTGCCGCGCGTACGAACTCAGACTCTCTACATAACGCCGCTGGCCTTCGGCATACAGGGTATCGAACGCCAACGAACTCTTACCGCTGCCGCTCACACCCGACACCACCGTCAGGCTGTTCCTCGGTATCCGCACCGACACGTTCTTCAGATTATGCGTCCGTGCACCCTCAATGACAATATATTCTTCGCTCTCTAAAGCCGTAATTCTTAATTTTTAATTTTTAATTTCTCCGAGGTACTTCTCCGCCAACTCTTGGGCCTTATCCAGATCGTGTATCTGTTCGTCCGTGAGTTTCGGAATCCGTATCTGCGTACCTACCGGCAGGTCGTCCGGACGCTGCATCACGTCGCGGTTCACCTCGTAGATATAGACCCACATCGCTTTCTCACCGTAGAATTTATATGCCAACCACGCCAGGCGGCTGCCTTCGTTCACGGTCACGGTCGTCAGGATCTTGGGTGCTGCGGCCGGCTCCTGAGGCTCTACCACAGGTTCCGGTTCGGGTTCTATAACGGGTTCGGGCTCCGCAACCGTCTCTTCGGGTTCGGCAATCGTCTCCTCCGGCTCTGCGATCGATTCCTCGCTAACCGCTAATCGCTCATCGCTCACCGTTACTTCGGTCTTATTCTTCAGCATGTCTACCCACTTTACCATTTGTCGTTGGAAGAACAGTACGCCGAATCCGACCATCAGCACGAATACCAGCACGGTCAGCAATGCGGTTACCCACAGCGGCCGTTTCTTCTTTATCTTCGGCTCCTCGGGCTGCACCTCATCCAGCGGTAGCGGCTCCGGTTCGGGCTCGGGTTCAGGCTCTGGTTCTTCTACTATCGGTTCGGGCTCCGGCTCTACAACAGGCTCCGGTTCTACAACAGGCTCCGGTTCCACAACGGGCTCTTCGATAACGGGTTCGGGTTCCGGCTCTACGATAGGCTCCGGCTCCTCAACGGGCTCTTCGATAACGGGTTCAGGCTCCGGTTCTACGATTGGTTCCGGCTCTTTGATAAAGGGTTCCGGCTCAACGATCGGTTCGTCGGTAGTGGGAGATTGACCGAGGTCGGCAAGGATATCGATGATCTCCTCGGCCTGTTCGCCGAGTTTCTTGATCGGGTCTTCGGTCACTTCCTCCCCGCGGGCCTTACGCGGTGCACGGGTATTGTTCAGTTCGTCCCTAAGCGTCGCCGACATGATATAGGTCAGCCTGTCGGTGGGGTCCAACTGAATCTCCTCACCGGTATTGACGTCCACGCTCTTGCGCGCTGCTACCGGTTGACGGTAGAGCGTACCCAAGCCGCTGATATGCACTTCCTCGCCGCGCTGCAGTGCTTCGGTCATACTATCCAGCCACGCCCGCATCAGCGTGTTCGTATCTTTCATCGTCAGACCCGTCTTTTTCCACACGATCTGGCGTAATTCAGCCCAACTCACTTTCTTTTCCATAAGCTCCCGTATAAATCAAATTCCTCTGCTTTATCTATCATGATATCGTAGATCTCTCCTATTGCTATCCTTTCACTTTTCACCTTTTCGTCTTGATTCGCTTGAATCAAGACTTCACAGTCCACCTCCGGCGAATCGAACTCCGTACGGCCGATATAGTAGTCGCCTTCCTTTCGGTCGATGATGACCGGCATCACGGTGCCGACGCGTTCGGCCATCTTCTTAGCCGATATCTCCTGCTGAATGGCCATAATTTCCTCCACACGTGCCTGTTTCACCTCTTCGGGTACATCGTCGCGGTAGTGTTTGGCGGCGTAGGTTCCCTCTTCTTCGCTATAAGCAAAGGCGCCCAAACGGTCAAATTGCTGCTCCCGTATCCAATCGCACAGCTCGCGGAAGTCGTCTTCGGTCTCGCCCGGATGACCTACCAGCAGCGTGGTCCTCAGGCACACACCCGGCACCCTCTCGCGGATCGTATCCAGCAGCCGGTCTTGATCCGCGCGCGTGATATGCCGGCGCATCAGCGTGAGCATATGATCCGTGGCGTGCTGCAGCGCGATATCCAGATATCGGCACACGTTCTCCCGCTTGCGCATCACATCCAGTATCCCGTACGGAAAATCAGTAGGGTAGGCGTAGTGCAGACGGATTCGTTGCAGTCCTTCGATGTCAGCGAGTCGGTTCACCAGCTCCGGCAGGCGTTTCTCGTGGTACAAATCCAGTCCGTACGAACTCAGATCTTGCGCGATCACATTCAGCTCCTTCACGCCCTGACGTGTCATCCATTCGGCTTCGCTAATGAGCGTCTCCATCGGAACGGACGTGTGCCGACCCGTTATAAGCGGTATCGCGCAATACGAGCACATGCGGTTGCAACCCTCCGAGATCTTGAGGTAAGCATAGTGCTTCGGCGTCGTCAGCACCCGCGGCGCACAGCAGGTATCGGTATCAATTGTTAATTTGTAATTTTGAATTTTTAATTCCTCTATGAGGTCAAGGTAGTCAAACTTCCCGAACCACCGATCCACCTCGGCAATCTCTTCCTCCAGCTCCTTGCGGTAGCGTTCGGCGAGGCAGCCCATTACATAGAGCCGCTGTAGCTTGCCCTCGTTCTTGCGCTCAGCAAACTGCAGGATCGTATTGATACTCTCCTCTTTGGCGTCGCCGATGAATCCGCAGGTGTTGATGACGGCGATCTGGCCGCGCGGCACTTCTGCATCGTGCGTACACCGATAGCCCAGGCTCTTTAGCCGGGCCATCAGTCGCTCCGTATCCACCAGGTTCTTCGAGCAACCCAAGGTCACTATATCGATTGTCTTATTGGTCAAAGAAGAAATATCAATTGTCAATTGTCTAAAAATCGTTCCGTAAGGATAAGAATTATCAATTAATTGGCAAGTTCGCTCAGGAACTTGATCCTCACAAGCCGTACGTGCAACTCATCGTAGTAGTCCTCGCCCAACTCCTGCATCGCGAGTTTGATGTTATCGTTCTCCGCGTTCTTGAAGTAGTCGTATATCTCCTCCAGTTCGTCGGGATCCACCACCTCCTTGATGAAGTAGTTGATATTGATCTTCGTGCCGCTATAGACGATAGCCTCTATCTCTTCCAGCATCTCCTCCATCGACATACCCTTCGACTCCGCCAGATCGTCCAGTGCCACGCGGCGGTCGATGGCCTGTATGATGCTGATCTTACGCGTCGAGTCCTTGGCGACGGTCTTGATTCGCAGGTCTTCCGGACGGATGATCTCGTTCTCCTCTACGTACTCTTTTATGACGCGCAAGAACTCGTCGCCGTAGCGTTTGGCCTTACCGGCACCTACGCCCGGTATGTTCTGCAACTCCTCTATGGTAATAGGATAGGTCGTGGCCATGGCTTCCAGACTCGGGTCTTGGAAGATCACAAACGGCGGCACATCCATCTTCTTACTGAGCTTACGACGGATATCCTTCAGTATGGAGTAGAGCACCTCATCGGCGGCAGCCGTACCTACCATGTTGGCATTGATCATATCCTCGTTGTCCTCATCGAAGATCTCGATCGGCACCTCAAAGCGCACGGGTTTCTTCATGAACTTCTTACCGTCGCTCGTGATCTTCAGATCGCCGTAGGCCTCCACATCGCGCTTGATATATCCGCCGATCATGGCCTGACGAAGGATAGCGTGCAGCGTGGTCTCATCGACATCGTCCGCTGCGCCGAAACTCTCCAGCTCGTAGTGCTTGTAACTCAATACGGCCGCCGTCTTATTGCCGTGCAGGATATCTACGATATGTTCGGCCTTGAAGTGCTCACCGATCTGTTGCAGGGTCTCCAGGGCGATACTCAGTATCTCGCTCTCGTCCTCCATGCGATATTGCTTGCGGCAGTTGTCGCAGTGACCGCAGTTCTCCTGCTCGTATTCCTCGCCGAAGTAGTGCAGCAGCAGCTTACGCCGGCATATCGGCGACTCGGCATAACTCTGCGTCTCGAATAGCAGCTGATTGGCGATCTCCTGCTCCGCGACGGGTTTGCCGATCTGGAACTTACGCAGCCGCTCGATGTCCTTGGGGCTGTAGTAACAGATACACTGTCCCTCGCCGCCGTCACGTCCGGCACGACCCGTCTCCTGGTAGTAACCCTCCAGCGACTTGGGGATATCGAAGTGCACCACAAATCGTACATCCGGCTTATCTATTCCCATCCCAAAAGCGATGGTCGCTACGATCACTTGTACTTTCTCCATCAGGAACGCATCCTGATTGGCCGTTCTTGTCGCCGAGTCCATACCCGCGTGATACGCGAGCGCGGTAATATTATTGACACGTAGGGTCTCCGCCAGATCCTCCACCTCTTTTCTGCTCAGGCAGTATACGATACCCGACTTACCCTCCATCGAACGGATATAACGAATCAGGTCTTTCTCCACGGAATCTGTCTTGGGCACCACTTCGTAGTACAGGTTCGGACGGTTGAAACTCGATTTGAACACTTTCGCATCGAGCATTCCGAGGTTCTTCTGTATGTCGTGCTGCACCTTCGGCGTAGCCGTAGCCGTCAGGGCGATGATTGGTGCGCGGCCGATGCGCTCCGTCATCTCGTGGATCATGCGATACTCCGGACGGAAATCGTGACCCCACTCCGAGATACAGTGCGCTTCGTCCACTGCGTAGAACGAGATCTTCACGCCACGGAGGAAGTCCACGTTCTCGTCCTTACCCAGCGATTCCGGGGCCAGATACAGCAGTTTGGTCTTACCCGACAGCACATCCTCCTTCACGGCAGCTATCTCTGGACGACTCAGACTCGAGTTGATGAAGTGGGCTACGCCGTCCTCCTCCGAGAAGTTACGCATCGCGTCCACCTGATTCTTCATCAGTGCAATCAGCGGACTGATCACGATGGCCATACCTTCCATCATCAGCGACGGCAACTGGTAGCACAGACTCTTACCTCCGCCGGTAGGCATCAGTACGAACGAGTCATTCCCGTCCATCACGTTCTCAATAATCGCTTCCTGGTTCCCCTTGAACGAGTCAAACCCGAAATGATGCTGCAGCGCAGCGACTAATTCTTCATGTCTTGACATATATAGTTATGTTCTCTTAACGGTCTTTTCCGTAATCGTAACGGTCTTTTTTCAAATTCGCGGCAAAGATACTACTTTTTTTTCATATATGCAAGAAAAATCGAAGAAATTTTTTCAAACATGTGATTTTCTGATTTGTGCAATGAAATCATCGTCACCTCTGCCGAATGGAGAAATCAAACCCTTTCCCCTTAAAATTTGAAAAAAGATTTGCATAATTGAAAAAAATGTTGTACCTTTGCAGCGCAAAGTGATCAGTACAATGAATAGGTTCCTCCACATATGTCTTGTCATCATTGGATTGTTCGTATTATGCCTTCATAGTACCGCTTTGGCTCAATCCTCCGATTGGGTATACTCCCCCTATGCCCAATACTTGACCAACGACACAACGATTCCCCCTCCCGTTGGTGAGCCTGCCGATGCTGCATTATCCTGTTTCCGGCATGATACCATCTATGTACTCGTCATGCCAACAGGGCAATTATTCATTTGGCTTAAACCTGACCCATTGATGGATAAATACATCAACCTCTCCCCCTATGCTTACTGCAACGGTAATCCGTTGAAATATACAGATCCCGAAGGAATGGATATTTTTCTTTTTGATAGTGAGGGTTGCTTTACAGGTAACATTATCAAACAAGAAGGTGACCATATCGGAAGAATTTGTTATGACAATGATAATTATATGGATTTTTCGTTCAATGATAAAGATGATGCTCTGCGAATATGTACACCTTTTTCTGATGAATATAATTCTTTTAGTGGCAAAATGGATGATAATGCTATAACTCATGTGATGTTTGTTAGTAATGAGCAAATTAATGAAATTCTTCCTAAAGAGATTTTACAACAAACAACTCTTGGCAAAGCTATTAGGTATGCTTGGTCTGAAAGTAGGAGAGGAAAATTGGATTTCATAAATCAACCATCCTCTTTTTTACAAAACGATGCCAATGTTCTTTTTCTCCCTTTGGATGGGATGAATGTAGCATACAATAGTTTTGATTTCGGAAACTATCTTTGGGGACAATCCATGCAGAGATTAAATATACCACTTGGTATCAGCCTATTTGGAGCCAATATAGATAATATTCTTAATCATTGGCCTTTGCAATTAGATTCTCGTGCGGATCAAAAAGCTATCACAAACGGTTACATGTTCTATATGATAAAAAAATGAAAAAAGCAATCATCTACATACTATTATGGGCAATTCCTTTTTTGTTATGTCATTGTAAATGTGATATATCAGAATCCTGTCTGGCAACTTATATTGAGGAGAATGAACCTCAACTCAAATCGTTGCGTAATTGGGATATATTCTTTGAATCTGAACGAGATTTTTGGTCTTGTAAGCATTGGTATAGTAGAGACTCTCTTTTAGCATGCATATTTGTTTACGTTGACAAGTACAATAACTTTATATCTTATGATATTAACTCATTACATGAAGATAGTATTACCGCAGTTCAGATGGCATCTCAAAACATTGGTACATTACAAGAGATTCAGAAGATTTGTAAAGCTAAAGATATTGGTACTCATGAAGTGGAATTATTTAATGACACATTAGAATATGATTATGCTATTAATGTCGTAGATAAGGAAAAACGGTATCAAATACTATATTTGAAATGTAAAAAAAATACCATAGGCAACCATCTCTATGGGAAATGGTATATTAGAAAAAAGTTAGTGAAATAAGTGTTATAATGAAAACCACAAATATAATATTACCACCATGAAACACTCGCTAATCTCTTGTTTCTTGCTATTTACAGCCGTTACCCTACTGACACAACCGTCAGTAGCACAACCTGTACCAGCCGGTTTTGAAGAAGCATATACCTTGATTGAAGACATGCTCCTCCATCCCGAGAAGATGGATTTCAAAGAGGTTGTATTTGCCGTTGACAATCAATCTCCAACTCGACCGTTGGAACTACCTCTACGACCAACTTCGCCAACGGGCTATGGCTGTTGGTATTCGTACCGAATCTGCTATCAATGCTCATCCTGCCACGCATGACCTCTATGTCCAAGTCGAAGCATTGCGTGATTCTATCAAGGAAATGGGTTTTGTTGATATCACGCCCGAGTTTTATATGAATAACCTACGGGAGATGCAGCAGTTTGTAGAATCCCAAAAGTAAAATGAGTATGATGAACGATCACTTCATATCCATCTTCATTATCAGTTGTATTCTATTGGGAATACAGTCATCTGTTAGTGCTCAATCCTCCGATTGGGTATACTCTCCATATGCCCAATACTTGACCAACGACACAACGATTCCCCCTCCCGTCGGCGAATCTGCCGATGCTGCATTATCCTGTTTCCGGCATGATACTATCTATGTACTCGTAATGCCAACAGGGCAGTTATACATCTGGCTTCGCCCCGACCCGCTATTGGATAAATACATCAACCTCTCCCCCTATGCTTACTGCAACGGTAATCCGTTGAAGTATATTGATCCGGAGGGAGAAACGTGGAGAATGACAGGAACGGATGATTGCCCTACTGGATTTGAATGGGTGGATAATGAACTATCATATGATTCTAATGGTCAATTGTTAGATGGCTTATATGAACAAGCTATTTTCTTCAGTGACAACAAGTCGTTTAATCCGAATAGCAATTTTAACATTGGCTCTTCTACAGCATTTGTATATATGCAAGATGGGAGCGTTATGATGTTTGACGCTTGCACATTACCATCTGATTTAAATGCATATCCCACGATTCCGCAAGGAATGTACGATGCCGTCATGGGAATGCATAATGGGAAATACCTTGCATTAAAAATGGCTGATGTCGGAAATGCAAAATCTGAAGGTGGCCGGATAAAATTAGGTTATGTTAATCCCGCATATGATGACAATCGAACTTATATCTCAGGAGGAGATATTCACTATGCCGGAAAGGATAATTTCACTGGTATAGGTCGAAACGGCCAACCTGTTTCATCTGCATGCTTGTTAATAGATCGAAACATGTGGGATGTTTTTATACAACTATTCTCACCATCTAATGTTGTTGGAGTAGCAGTATCACGTTCGTTTAAAAATCCAATAAGTGTAATATCACCTAAATAGTAAAATTCACATGAAACAAATCAAAAGTATTATGATTGTTATTATGGTTGTCACATGTTGGCCGGTGACATCTCAAGTTATATCTAAGCAAGTAGCCTATAACCACTTATCAGGTCTGCTTGATTGGACATGCTCCTATACGCAAGACGGACGCATTGATACATTGGCACGATATGATGAAGGGATTTTACGGTCGTTATTAGTAGGGGACTCCTGTTTTGTAAGCAACGACACCTTATGGCATCAAGCTCATGCAGTGCTCTACTATCCGAGCGGTTGTATAGAAGCTGAGTATGATTATCGCTGGGCCGACGGGGACGACCCGGAAATAGACTGGGGCTACGAATCGAATAAAAAATCATATCCTGATTGTTGTACGATGATAATATTGGATTCCCAACGATAATGCTGACCACGGATAGCAATAAATTTACACATATCTTTATAGTTTACAATAGTATGAAACGTCGCAACATATTCCGAATCCTTTTAATTTGTTATATCCTTACAGGAGGATATACTCAAATGATGGCTACTAATTCAGAAAGTAACCCAGTAGCACTTCCCACACCTTACTGTAGGCAAGTCCTTTTATGCTCTCCGAGTGATTCAGTCCGAATTACTCTGCTCGGCCTGACCTTGCATGCAGATTCCGGCTCTGTAATTGATGCCTTCACCCTATCCGCCGAGCGGCTTCCTTCTACCGAGGCCGTCGCTCCTATGCCATCGGGTATGGTGAATGTCACTACCGGCCGTGCTATCTATCGTCGGGCATGATTGGGGGCAAATGGACAAAGGATTATTTACTCTATAAACAGGTCGTCCATCGTTACTACCTTTTGGATAGACGAAGTATAAATGCCGCGAGCCAAGCCAAAGGTCGTGATATACGTCGGTTGGATTCCATATTGGATTCCTGTTTGATATGTGAACGCACCTAGTCGTGTGCGGAACTTCATGTCTTCATCTTTGTCAATCAAGTATGGAGAGGTACTATATTTGATTTCGCACATATTGATGATTCGGTCGGCTCGTTCGATGAGCAAATCAATCTGTGCGCGTTGAGCAGGATCGGTACTGCGCCATGAGTAATACTCTGCGCCTATCTGGTCAATGCCGATGGCTTTCTTAATCTGCAGAATATGCGCCATGCAGACCCGCTCGAAACTGAGGCCAAGCCATGTGTTGGTCTTCGGTGTTTGGAGATTATGTGCCCAATAGTGCTCATCGCTAGGTAATGTCTCCAAGAATGAGTGGTAGAACTGCACATAGGAATCAGCCAATGAATAATAACCGCCAGTTTTGCTGATCTTCTTACGTCGAACACGGTGGTAGCACACAAAATCACATTTAACAAGATTATCCAGTTGCTTTGACAAGTCACCGCCTCCTGATTTCTGAAGGACAGACGCTATCTCATCCCGTGTGAGGCCATAACGATGAGTCGCCAACGCGCGTATGATATCTATATACGGTTCTGGGTGCTTAAACAACGACGCAAACAAACGATTATATTCTTCGTGCAACTCACCCTTTCCTGAAAAGAGCAATCGATCAATAGCCTCTGTTACACTTTCAGCCGGTTCGATCAACCCTAAATAGTACGGAACTCCGCCAAATACCATGTAGGCTTGCAGCATCGAAAGTCTATCCCATGGCATGTTGCGAGATTGGAAGAACTGCTCACATTGCGCCAAATTGAAAGGATGAAGATGCATAAGGTGGGTGATACGGTCATGTAATCCGCCGTGATTGTTCACGATATTATCTACCATCCACGAAGTTGCCGAGCCGCAAACAATCAGCATTAGGTTGTCGTGTTTAGATACCCAACTGTTCCAGAAATGCCCCAATGCCGCCACGAAACGCGTACCTGTGACGTCAAAGCAAGGTAACTCGTCTATGAAGATAATCTGACGCTTGTTAGAATCCAACCGAGGTGTAAGGGTTTGCTCCAAAGCAAAGAACAAATCCATCCATTTATGTGGAGCCTTACCTGTATATCCAATACGACGAAGCGATTGATTAAAGGCAGCAAACTGGTCGTCTTTTTCACCCATTAACACACCGGACGTTTCAAAGACCATTTGAGCGCTAAGCGTTTTGTTTATAAGGAATGTCTTTCCTACACGGCGACGACCATAAATCGCCACAAACTCCGGTTGATTGGAGGTCGCATATCTGTTTAACTGCGCCATCTCCTCAGTTCTTCCGATAATTTCCATACCTACCTTCTTTAAAATTCGCTGCAAAGGTACTGCTTTTTTCTGATATACGCAAGAATTTGCCCGCGAAAAATGCAAATTTTCATTCAATTTCGCGGCTTATCTAATGATTATGCCCGCGGAAAATACAAAATTTTCTTCGATTTCGCGGGCAATCTGTTACTTTGTTCCGCGTAAATCGTATAGCGGAAAGACCCGTTTCCATCGTTGGAATGATTTTGATCGATTAACGTTCTCACTGGGGCACGATTTTTGTGGGTACTATGGATATGATGCCGATGGCATACGCACCTACAAGCTTATGGGCACCTGTAATATCAGCACACAGAACGGCGGCGGGCTGCAAGCACAGGCAGTCTTTGATGATATGGTACTCTATCCCTCGCCATACATGGTAGTCACCCCACGTGGTTATACCAATCATTATTATGCCGGCTCCGAACGTATCGCATCCAGGGTTGGAAACCGTTGTTGGAGCATAACGCCGACGGATGAATGGGAGATACCATCTCCCGAAGAAGAGGCTTTGCAGAATTTCTGGAATATTGCTAAAGAGGAATATCCCTTCGGCGACGAAAAGGGAATCAGTTCTCCCACTACCAATGTCACGCTTGATGAAAACTACGACCAATATGTGCAGTATAGCTGTACCCCTGTTTTTCTCCCGGAGGTGGATGTCCTTTATAATCAGGACATGATTAAGACAGCCATCGGTTGCGGGTATTCCGGCCAGAACGAGGCTCCGGTATATTACTATCACCCCGATCACTTGGGTTCTACTTCTTGGGTTACAGATGAGGCCGGCCATGAGCATCAATTCATAGCATATCTGCCATACGGAGAGCCACTTCTTAATGTTCTGTACGATAATTATGACTCCCGCTATGGATTGATAAAAGATGCCCGCTACAAGTTCACCGGAAAGGAGCGTGACGCTGAAACAGGCTACGACTACATGGAGCAGCGGTACTATTATCCGCCTCTCGCCTTCTGGCTTCGTCCTGATCCCCTATTAGACAAATACATCCATTTATCACCATATGTCTACTGCAACGGCAATCCGCTGAAGTATGTGGATCCGGAGGGGGAATTGCCGACTCCTAGTAATATTGCATTTTTAGTATCATATTACCATACAGCACATGTTTTAGAAAATAAAACGCAATGGAGGTGGAGTAAGACTGTTGGGTATGGAATGCTGCATCCGTATAATACTATTTGTACGGGACTACCCTACGATGGCTATTCTTTCAATATTTCAAGTAGATCATCAAATTTTGCTTGTAACATTTCAAATGCATTATTCCCATTTGATAAAAAATCAAAGAATATATACCGAAATACGCTAAGACACGCTATCTGGCAAGCGATATTGACAAATACATTTGGTATTTGGCATGCAGAACGGATAGGAAACTCTCATGAAAATTCTGGTTCGTTTGACACGGAGCCTATTGATACCGAAGTAGATAAATTAAACAATATTATTGGCAGAAATATAGCATTCGAGAATCAGGGATTGGATAACAAAACACTCGTACGTTATATTTTGGATGAATTTCGAGATAATGGGCTTTGGGTAGCTAACGATGATTATGGTGTGCAAAAAATCAAGCTCACACAAGAGCAATATGACAATGCAATACAAGTTCTAGAACAACTAGATAATAATGGGCTGTATGAAAAATAAAGTTTTCACTAAATCATCCGCGGGAGTATTATTATCGTTGATAGCATCGACTATCTTTCTTTGTTCTTGTGTGCATCAACCAGATCTTTCGCATAAAGTGTATAACAATCTCAAAAATAAGTATCCGCTTTATAATTTAGTAAATGACACGATGGTAAGTATGTCCGATGTTTTTGGGGTAGAATGCGATGAGATATTTATTTTCGATGAGCAATCACGTTCGGATATAGCTTATGTGCTGAGTCACGAATCATTTCCTTACAGAACCGGTTCGTGGGAAAGATGTAGTTATGTAGTGCTTCGTAATAAGGGAAAATTTATTCGTGGTGGTAATTGGTTTAGTAATGTTATTATGTATGCTTTCATAGAAAATATAGTGATTCCTCATGATTGCGCGATCAAGAATGATCCATTTCCCATTTTTCAGGAGCATACTTTTATGTATGGGCACCTCTATGCCGATAGCCTATTGATAGGCAAATATTCTGAAATACAATATCGTCTATCTCCGATACAAATTTCGGATAATGATTCGTTAATGAATACGCGATTAGATGTACAGCAAGCAAAGGAATTAAGCCTGCAAAAAAAATCTCGGGCAGCATATCAGCATTCAGAAGCGACTTCTCTAGGATCCGGTTTGGCGATGTGGAATTATTTGAACCTGGTATCAGGTGACAGCATCGTTACATTCTACAAGGATAAAGAGTGTCGGGATGTTAAATGTTGTTATAACTTGTTTTCTTCCCGGTACGAATCGTCGTATCCGATGCCATTTTTATATAAGCCTGCTTCTGCTGTCTTTTATTTTATAACACTCGAACATACAGACGAATACACGAAGATTCTTTATAATAATGCCGACACCGCCTATGTTAAAATGAATGGTAGTTTCAAGTATGTGCCTTGGATGGATTTTCTGCGTCATAATATTATTGGAGTACGTCGAAATGGGAATAGTATGATGAACCGGGTCCTTGCTGTATGGAATAATAAAATCTTGATACGAGACGAACGTTCAAAATGGCATATTATACCATGGAGACAAGATGATCAAATAGCACTGGAAATTATCGTTTTTTAGAAATTCAGTTCACTAGTTCACGGTAATATATATTATACTCTTTCAGCAGATAGTTATAGCATAGAGAAGGGGCACTATCAAATGGTTGATTGCGATAATAATAGAACCCGTTTCCATCGTTGGAATGATTTTGACAGGCTCACTTCCTCACTCGGGCACGATTTTTGTGGGTACTATGGATATGATGCCGATGGCATACGCACCTACAAGCTTATGGGCACCTGTAATATCAGCACACAGAACGGCGGCGGGCTGCAAGCACAGGCAGTCTTTGATGATATGGTACTCTATCCCTCGCCATACATGGTAGTCACCCCACGTGGTTATACCAACCATTACTACGCCGGTTCGGAAAGGATAGCGTCGCGGATTGGTGACCGTTGCTGGACGATAACGCCGACGGATGAATGGGAGAAACCATCTCCCGAAGAAGAGGCTTTGCAGAATTTCTGGAACATCGGAAAAGAGGAATATCCTTTTGGCGAGAAATCGGATTATAATTCGCCGACAACAAACACAACCCCCATTAACGGATACGAAGAAAAAGTCCAATACGATTGCGCGCCGGTAGAATTGCCGGAGGTGGATATATTACACTCAACGGATATGCTGGGATACACGATAAATTGCGACTATTCCTATCAAAACGATGCCCCGGTGTATTATTACCACTCCGACCATTTAGGTTCCACATCTTGGGTTACTGATTTCAAGGGGAACGAGCATCAGTTCTTGGCATATCTTCCCTATGGAGAACCATTATTAGATATTCCTTTCGACCACTATGACTCCCGTTACGGAATGGATTCCGTGCGGTATAAATTTACCGGCAAGGAACGTGACGCCGAAACTGGCTATGACTACGTAGAGCAACGTTACTACTGGTGGCCTGGCGGTTTTTGGCTCAGACCTGACCCGCTCTTGGATAAATACATCAACTTGTCTCCGTATGCCTACTGCAACGGCAATCCGCTAAAGTATGTGGATCCGGATGGAAATATCGTTATAGCAGCCAGTAAAGCTTCACAAATCAGATTATCCAGTACGTTATCTTGCGCAGAAAGAAGATATGTTTCTTTTGATAAAAACGGGCAATTAAACGTTCGCCGTCTCAATAGAAGTAAATCTACATCTCATAATATGACAGCCTTGAAGGCACTTGCTAATTCTGATGTTACATATAATATTTTGGTACAAGATAAATCTTCAAATGGCCAAACTCATATGCAAGATGCAGGTGGGGTAACTGAGATGTATGGCTCCGAAAAAGATCCATCTCCAGACCCAATGATAGTAAATATAATATCAGGGGATCATTTAGAGGGTGAGGCTGCTGCGGTTAATATGGCTCATGAAGCATTTGTACATGCATATTTATATGAAACAAATGGGCACGATGGTCGTGCTGCTGGTCATCATAGGCCCAAAATTGGAGCTAGTAGCAGTGAAAACTATGTTGATCCCAAATCAGGCGTTGAATATCCAATTTATGATGTGGATTTTGAAGATCATCCCAATGATCTCCTAAATCAATATGATACGAAGGCGCGAAGTGAGGCTTCATCTAACTATAATTGTGAATTATGAAAATATCAAATAAATTGTTATTAGTACTTTATCTATTTATGACGCTTATAATGAAGGCAGAAGAGCCAAGGTTTTTCATGCGTTATAAGTTTATGGAGTCCGATTTTGGTAATTACGATGATGGACGTTATGGTATATCTCTCATTGGATTAGACAGTGTGCAAAAGTGTTATGCATTTTTCTATAAGGGAATAATGAATGTTGCACCGATTCGTAATCAGCAAATTAAAGATATAGTATGGACTAATCATTTAGATTCCTCTCATTATGGAGATGTATATTATGGACAATCTTCGGATGGATTATATTTTGTAGAGAAAATATATAACAAACGGTCAATGGGAGAAGGAATTATCTTTTATCAAGTTCCCGAGAGTAGTTATATGGAATTATTAGAGCGACTCAATATGACACATTATCTTCCATTAGAGTTGTTTAGAAATTCACTGATAAATATCATGGGGTATAAAATGACCGGAGTGTTTTTGAATCATTATGAGGAGGGAATCTATGGTGGGGCTCTCGTTACTATTGATAGTGCAAGATCGTGTTATACTTTTTATTTTAATGGAGCAATGATGTCAACGCCTCTTTATCATTACCAAGTAAAAGCGATTGAATATGTGAATAGAGTCGATTCATTACACTATGATGATAAGTATTTCTCCCCAACAGGAATAATTAATTATGGGAAGGCATCTGATGGAACGTATTTCGCTGAAAAACTGTTTTATAAAAACCCGTATGGCGTTCCGCAAGGGATAATTTTTTTTAAGATTCCAGAAAATTATATTGAAGAAATTTTGAGACGACTATGTCTATTGGCAGAGCTCCCTATTGATTTGTTTAGATAATTTTTGCGTAAATCATTAATTAGATTGTAACAGATTAGAACTATTATGTTGTCTATGAAACAAAACTTTATCATATACCTCCTCATAGTGGCATTCATTTTGCCGCTCAATGCGCAGACATTCCCGCAGCCCGAGTTGTGGTTGCGGGATACCGCTGCGCAAGTCATTAACCCCGCGACGGACTCCGTCCTGTCGTACGAAGTCCCTAACTCCGTAGCCTATACGGTCTATTCCGTTATGCGCTCCGATGAACCCGATAGCAGTCAGGTACTCTGGTATCTGACCTCGGGCGACAGCGTGCTGCATGGCGTCCTGACCGATGGCGTCTTCTCTGCCGGCGGAGTACTCCGCTCGTCCCAATCGCGCGACTTCTCCCGCTATAGCATCTACCACTACCGCCAGAGTCTGCACCCCGATACCGCATCGTCTCTTACTTTCAACCTCGGTCCCTGCGATTCGCTCCCCTCCCGCATCCGCTTTGACGAATTGGCTTATTTCCCGCGCTCCCTATCGCGCGATGAGTCAGCTGTATTTCTGACCCTTCTCGCCATCCGACATGGCATCTCGCTCACCGAAGTACCCTACGTCACGCCCTTCTTGGATACCCTTTGGCATCCCGTCCGCGATGAGCGTTTCTGCCATCGTATCATAGGCATCGGATGGGATAGTATAAGCGGCCTCGCGACAGCCACATCCCGTAGCCGCGAGGATGCACTCGTATCCTTATCCGCTACCCACCTGTCCGAGGGTGCGTATGCGCTCGTGGGTGACGATGATAACGGCCGTTACTTCTCTCTGTCCGATACCCTTTATCGGATGGCACGAACATGGAGAATGCGGACGCATAATCTCACGACTCCCATCTCGCTCTGCGCCGATGCCTCTCTCTCCATACTGACCGATACACTGATGCTCGGTCTCTTGGACGAAGCGGGGTGGGTGAGGACTATCATCTTGCCCGATAGCACCGATGCCGAACTCCGTGCATGCTATACCCTTATGCCGGATACGCTCCTGGAGTTCACTTTCGTCTCTCACACCTGTCCGGATTTCCGTCAAGAGATATCCGGCGCGAACAACCAATCCGGTACCGCCTCATCGGCCTCGGCGACCTATTTGGCAAATGAGCAGAGCATAGCAGTCTCGTATAACCTGCCGACTGATGCCCCCGTTACCTGTATGCTCTATGATTCAGCCGGTAAGTATATCACCACCTTCTCCGGCTCATCTTCTGCTGCCCTCGCTCGTATCACTCTCCCCTCCGGAGTCTATCATCTCCGCCTCATTCAGTCGGGTCTATGTGTAGCAACTGCAAAACTGATAATCCCATAGCCATCAGGCTTATACCAAATCCCAAAGGCGAAGCACGTCATCGTGCTCCGCCTCTTTTTTTATACCTATCAGCCGACCTCATTAGAGGCCGGTGTTAAGATTTACCCTAAGCTCGCAGATCTACTTCCATCCCATATCTTTACGGATGTTTGCGCAGACGTTATCGAACGGATCGATTGATTCCAGCCATTGTTGAATATCTGTGTTCATCCAACCAAGTACGGTTACGAGATTATCATGTAGGCACCATAAATAAAAAACCCGGATTCATCACCAGCATCAAATCTGGGAGAGGAATTACCGGGACTGCGGTGCAAAATTACTACTTTTTTTTTCATATATGCAAGTAAAATCGTACCCAAAGCGCAAAAAAAGTAAAATTTTAATTCTAAAATTTACTGTGTTAGACATTTTTTTAGTACCTTTGCAGCGGAAATGAATACAGACGCTAACAGAAATCCGCGGTAATTATGTGCGGGTCGATATTATAAACAACTAAAACTAATATTATTATGAGTAAAAAAAATACTCGGGGACATCGAGTTCCCACAACTGATTGCCTTGCTGGATAAGGCAAGCGAACTCACGTCACAAAAACAGGTGACCTTCGTATTAACGCTCAAAGTCACACCTTCGTTAACCACAACCATGGTGACGGAAGATGTCATCAAACAGGACGACAATCCCAACGAGGAACTATTCAAGTACATCCATCCCTCTATCGTTTCCACAGAGGAACGACGGCAGATCCATTGCGAATTAGTCAATCTCGTGCATCATTTTCCCCTACCCGAGATCTGTAAGTATCTCATGCAGATGAAGCATGACAGCAAGGTCTATCTGAATGTCAAACCCGAAGCCATGTATGCCGAACTGCTGCGGTTAGGTATGTCGGATTCATCTACCCCAGGCTTCTCCAAAAAGAACTTTATGAACTATTTCAACGTACGAGATTGATGCATTTCCACTTGTACGCAAGCACCTCATTTCGGGGTGCTTTTTTTTATGTGTGATAATCTTTTTCAGTCTTTTTGATAATCCTATACAATCTTCTATAATCTTCCGCAATCTTCTGCGGGAAAGGCATTCTGAATATACCTTCCTATCCGCTTAAATTCCGTATTTTTGCAGCGATTTTTGAAATGTGTAACCCCAAAAATCCTACTGCAATGGAAACAAAACCACCCAAACAGCGCCGAAAGCGCAAGCAAGTCCTGCCGGAAGAAATCACCGGTATCCTATTTAACCTAAGTGCCTACGCGGGCACTAAAAACGTCAGCTACTACCTCGAGGTGCCTGCCTCCGGTATGTCGCAAAACACTCCTAACTCTAAAGAGCAGCGCGTGCGCATCCTTGGCTACGACCACCGCTCCCAACGATGGTACGAGGCCTCACAATGGGAGGAGCATCAGGCTATTAGATACGCGAGCGGTGAGTATAAATACTATAAAAACGGATATCTACGCGTAACCTTATACACTGAGCACGGCAAAAAGAATTTCTATGTTCATCGCCTCGTGGCGCTCGTATGCTGCCCAAACGATGATCCCGAGCACAAGGACGTCACCGATCATCGAGACAACAACCGTCAGAACAACCTCCCCTCTAATTTAGAGTGGGTCACGCCTGAGTGTAACCAACAACGCCTCCGCCAATCTCGCGGTTGGAACCGGCTTAGTGACAAACGACGAGAGCAAAAAAATCAGCTAAGCGCCCGCTATAGCCGTGCGCACCGGATCCGAATGCAACGGATGCAAGAATCTGACTGCTTTAATTAAAAATTAAACTATTTACCATTTAGTCATGTACCATTTACCATTTATTTGGTCATTTGGTTATTGGGCTATTTGGACCTATTAATAACAATTTAAAATTTTCAATTTTATGACAACTGAATTAACCACCCAAAATCTCGCAGCACTCTATGACCTGCGTACCCAAGAGAAAGCCATCAAGGCTCAAATCGAACGTGTGAAACCCCTCGCAATCGAGGAAGCCAAACTCATCCAACCCGACGGCGGTAAGTTCGCCCTCGACAGGGTAGGAGTCTTCATCCTCGACAAGGATCCGATCTTAGAAAAAGACCCCGAAAACCCCTCCGACACCGCGCCCGACATCACGACCAGCCGCGACGAGGATGCCGTCAACTACCGCAAGCGCCTCCGTGAGCAGAGCGGCTATAGCGCCCAGGCGAAAGCTCTCACCAAGACCATCAAGGGCTTCTACGATGCCTTCAAAACGAAGTTCGCCAAGCGCTTCACCCGCTTCGACTACACCCTCAAATGCTGCTTGGAGTAAGATGGCATATACTATCTCTGAATCCGAATATGAGACTCCGAGTGCGGAGGAAGAGGCAAGGATAGATGAGCTGATTCGATATATCCGCAAGCGCTAAGTAAATGAGCTATCACACTAACATCAGGCACCAAGAGATCGTGGCCATCCTCGGCACACGAAACCTCCCGCTTCGCCTCGTGTACGCGCACATCGCTAACTACACGCAGGTGAAGGGTGCCTGGTGCGGTACACCAAACGATTTGGCTGCTCAACTTGAACTCCCGCTGACAACCGTTCGCGATCAACTTAGCAAACTACTAACGAGGGGGCTTGTGAATCAAAACGGTGAAACCTATACGGCTACCGTACTACCCAATACGGCTCCCGTACAAAATGATACGGCTCCCGTACAAAAAAATACGGCTCCCGTACAAAAAAATACGGCTCCCGTACCCCCTATTAATAATAAAATAAATAATAATAAAATGAGAAATAATGAGAATATTGCGCGCGATACAATCGCGACGCCTAACCCCACCGACCTTTCTTCTTTTGAAAGACTCCTTTTCTTTTATCGCAAGCGAGTAGGCAACTGCCAACTATCTGAGGCGACGATCAACGATTCACGCAATCTCTGGGAAAAATTCCCCTTATGGAAGCGCCTCCGACTCTTTGAGGTACTCAACGACCCGAACGGTTGGTTCAGACCGCGACTCGATTGGACGCTCTCCGCCTTCAACCCGCAGCCCGTCAACCTCAACGGCACATCCGAAGGAGGTATGAAACTCGCAAGCGGGGAAGCCAAAACGGCCTTCTATAACGGATCATACGGCATTTATTCATTGCGCGATATCCAAGACTTTGCACTCAAAGAACCGCCGAAGAAAAAGGAAAGTAAGGAGCATAGTGAATAATGGCGGCAAAAATGCCGCCAAATGGAACGCCTCATGGCGGGTGATGCTCGCG
>CAMJDT010000006.1 GCA_946404495.1 uncultured Bacteroidales bacterium | reverse complement strand
AGAAGTACGCGGAGTACCTGAAGACGATACCGAAAGGCTCCAACCTGCATTACAAGTTCTACGGCTGGGTATATACTCAGATATACCGGGGACTGAGGGAATCAATGATGGAATGAGCCGCTGCGCTTAATGAGCCTTGACTACGTTCTTTGATGATGGTCAATCGTCCATCACACCGAAAATTCGCAGATTTCGTAAGAATTCTGCGAATTTATTTGCATATGTCAAAAAAAAGTTGTAATTTTGCACGCAAAATCATCGTTCGGATTAATTCGGGCGAGAAAAGAGGACCACGCCGGAGGGATATGTCTCTTCATAAAAGGGTGGTTTTCGGACATATTGATAGCGTTTATTGACGCTTTGCGTTTGACAATCAGAAACTTCGCAACTTTCAGTTATACAGTCAAAATCAAAGTGAGCAATAGATGCCTATGGGTATGACATTACCCTGCTTCGTCATTTTTGGCATAGTAGGTCGTCGTATCGGCGTAGGTTTCCTGTTGTTTATTTGACTGTATGGGCAATGCGAAGGCCTCTGATTGTAAGTAAACAATAAGAGGTCTGCGCTTTCTTTATGTGGTAGGGTGCAACTAAGATTACAAACTATATGAAAAGAATCACTACTCACTCCTTTTTTTCAGGGATTCGGCTTATGGCCGTAGGCTTGATGCTGCTATGTGCGACAGCAATTCATGCCGAGGAGTATTACCAACTCACTTTCTCTTACGATGCAGAAGCACTAACTGCTTCGGTATCAGGTATTACAATCTCTAATCCCGATCTCTTTGACGGCGAGGTAGTCATTCCGGCCTCTACTACGTCGGATGGTACCTCCTACACAGTGACGGCTATCGGAACGACGGCGTTCTACAACAACACCTCCATCCTGTCCGTCTCCCTCTCGCCGGCGCTGACATCTATTGGTCGCTACGCTTTCTTTGGCTGCGGCGGACTCAAGAGTCTGCAAATGGTGGAGGGACTGGAAAGCATCGGTTCGTGCGCCTTCCAGAACTGCACCTCGCTCATCGCAGTTACCCTGCCTGCCTCCGTCACATCGGTCGGAGCGAACGCCTTTCAGGGCTGTACCTCATTGGCATATGTGGGTCTCAACGACCATAATGATGCCATCGGAACGGCTGCTTTTCAGGGTTGCACAGCCCTTACAACACTATCTATTCCTACTTCGTGGACGCAGATTCCGGCTTCGATGCTTTACGGATGCACAGGCTTGCGTTACATCACTATTCCGGAGGGCATAACGCTGATTGACAACAACGCGTTCTACAACTGCAGCAACCTCACAACCGTCTCTATTCCCTCTACCGTCATTACGATTGGTAGCGGCACGTTTATGGGTTGCAGCGGTCTGACCGCCCTCACCTCGCACGCAGAGACACCGCCGGCGATAGAGACCAATACATTTAATGATGTAGCGACCTCTATTCCGGTCTATGTACCGTTGCCTGCCGTATCGGCTTACCAAGGGGACAACCGTTGGAGCCGCTTCACAAACATCCTTGCGCGTGCGTGCGACACCTCTTATTATAAGGAGTCGTCACGAACTATCACGGATAAGCAATTACCCTATATCTGGAACGGTCAGCAGCTGACGCAAAGCGGTACGTATACCCTCACCCTGCAGTCCCGCATGGGTTGCGATAGTATCGTGACGCTGCATCTTACGATTCAGCCTGTTATCGAGTATCCGACCGAATACGATACCGTCTGCCTTGGTGAGGCCTATCAATGGCGCGGTAAGACGCTGCGCAACCAACCCGGCACACGTATCCACTACGACCGGCTCACTTATGCTGATACCGGCAACGACAGTATCGTCTGGTCGCTCTCGCTGACCACTTTGCCGGCTTATACGGTGAATGATATCGTTACGATTCGCGAAGATGCCCTGCCGTATCTATGGCACGGACAGGAGCTCACCGAGAGCGGTCACTACGAGGATAGCCATCTTACAGCCCTCGGTTGCGACAGCTCCTATACGCTGGATTTGACCGTGACCCGACTGCCGGTATATACCGTGACCGTTCTGGCTGAACACGGTACGGTAGCCGGTACGGGAACCTATCCCGAAGGACGTCAGATTACGCTGGAAGCACTGCCCGAATCTGACTTTGAGTTCTCAATGTGGTCAGATGGTTCCACGACGAATCCTATGCAGTTTACCGTCACGCAGGACACGACGTTTATGGCGCACTTCTTCATGCCGGAGGTAACGCAGGAAGTGGTAGTAGATAGTATCGAAGCTACGTCTGTGACCATTATCTGGGACACCGTTCCGGGTGCCGTTCTCTACGAACTGAAGATCTACCGCAATGGACGCAGGATAGCGATGTATCATATCGATAAGGAGAACAACATCGTAGATAGTCTCCGCTTCGGACCCGAGCGCATCATCGCGCGCAAAGACTCGACGGGCGGTTCGTCGGAGACGCTGCAGGTAGATGTCGGCGGTCTCGAACCAGGAGAGGATTATACCTATAGCTTGGATGCAATGGATGACGATCGCAGTTACGTAGGTGCGCAGTCCGGCGGTTTTGCTACCTCCGAAGAAGAACCCCGCGAGGATGACTTAGACGAGACCAACGCTTCGCCCCGCGATGCCAATCTCCCGCGTAAGCTGCTCCGCGACGGTCGCTTCCTCATCCTCCATCCCGATGGCCGAATGTACGACATCGGCGGTAGCCTCATTGAGTGAGATGAGGCTACCGAACACGAAGACGATCTTTGACATAGTGGATTGCCGCAAATGACTGAATTTGCATAAAAAATGCACTTTTAGTCGGAATAATTTGCATATATCAAATATTTATTGTACCTTTGCAGCGGATTTAAAAGAAAGGGTATAAGTTATGAAAGACATCTTTATTCATTACGACACTCCTGAGCAGTACGCTGAGGCGTTTCAGAATATGATCAATGCCCGAGAGAGATGGCGTGAACAGATTCGTCAACAAACAGCACAAATGGCTCTATGACGCTATCTGCAGATAAACTCAATCAGCATTCTCCGTATCATTTGACGCAAATCAATGATATGGCCTTTCGATTTGTGACCAATCAGCAGGTACATTACGATGTGGGCTTCTACAAAGATACATTCTTTATGGAAGAGGGTGCGTACCATTTCTTTATTGACAATCCTCAAAATGAACATGGATCCTACGACCCGAAGATACTGGATGTTGTGACATTGATTTTAGAGGAGTTTTTCAGTCAAGAACCGACAGTTATGCTCTATATTTGCGACCCGACTGATAATCGTCAGGCAGCTCGTGATCGATTGTATCATCTATGGTTCTATGACTACGCACGAAATCACGAAATGACCTTGTTTAGCGACTCTGTCACGTTCAAGGATGTCAAATACTATACAGGTCTTTTGATGCGCCATGATCATCCGATGCACGATATTATCCTTACATCGTATCAAGAGTTCCTTAAACATGTGCCGGAACGTTTTGTAATAGGAGATAAATAGTCTCTTTTTTAAAACACTAAGCGGTAATCCATTGTCAAGCGGATTGCCGCTTGTTTTATACCCTATAGCGAACAAAATAATAATAATCAATAATACTAATAAAATTAATCAAACATATGAAAAAAATTACTTTCCTTTTCTGTGCGCTGATGGTCTGCCTAAGCGCAAGTGCGGTGACGGAATTAAAGGTGAACCAAAAGATGATTAAGGATGACCTTACAAGTCAACAGATTCTCAACGGAAAAATGCAAAAGCAAGTACCATCGTCAAAATTCGTTGCCGGTACAAAGCCTATTATGAAGGCACCTGCTGCAGAGATGGATAACATCAACGTTGTGGCTAACAAGTATACAGTTAAATTTTATAGTGATGACAATGATGTTTACATACAAATGACAGATGTAAACGGACAATATAGATTTACGTTTGATATCATCGTTCCTGCAGGTCAGACCGAATTGACACCAGGTCAAACCTACACCCTTGCAGACATGCTTTCCAACTATACTAGTCTGTATACTGAGAATGATGGTAGTATGAGTTTTATTGCTAACGCCGATGCTGCTACGTTTACCTTGACAGTGGATAACGAAGGACTGGAGCATATTGTTGCTACGATGACCGTAGGAGCAAACATCTACAATATCACGTATGATGAAGAGCCTCTTCCAGTCGCGACTGACACAATATCTATTGTTATTCCCTCTGCACAGTTAGGAGATTACTCTACTAATGGAGTTTTTCAATTTCAAGGGGGAAATGATGATTACTACGTATATGCAGCTTTTAATAGTAACCAAATAGAAGGCACTTACGATCATGATGACCTCTATCTTCAATACACGTCCATCTATGACTTTGCAAATGACACAACACGCATAAACGTTCTTAGTGGAGATGCAGTTATTACATTTGCGAACGATACTTTCGTAATGGATGCATATTATCTGGGAGAAGATGTGCATTGTTATCACGTAACATTAAGTTGTCCGTTGCATAACTATAACATATTTAGAGTGGGCAAACTTAACTACGAAATAACGAGTTTAAATCCGATAGAGGTTTCAATTATAGGAAACATAATAAATAATGATACAAACTTGATCATAGCTGATAGTGTGTACTACTATGGTAAAAACTATGTAATTACTAGGATAGTAGATAATGCGTTTAATGGCTGTACCGGATTAAAATCAATCATTCTAACAGAAAGCATAACTGAAATCGGTCACTATGCTTTCTACAATACAGGACTTGTTTCGATTGTTGTTCCGGAAAATATTCAATCAACGGGAAATAGAGCGTTTGGTTATTGCACAAATTTACAATCTGTGGTATGGAATGCAATCAATTGCACAACATATGATGACGGGCAGTATGTTTATCCTCCGTTCCAAGAGAGTCCTAATATTACATCATTTACAATCGGGAATGGTGTACAAAATATTCCCAATGGCTTATGCTTCGGAACGATGATAACAGAAATAGAAATTCCTAATACTGTCGATACCATTGGAGTTGCTGCATTTAGAGAATGTAGCGCTTTGACAACTGTGAATATTCCGAATAGTGTAACTACAATAGGTGGTTCCGCATTTTATAGTTGCAACAATTTGAACTCTATTACGATTTCAGAAAATATAACAAGAATAAATAGCTATACATTTTACGGATGCAGTAGTTTAACGTCTCTTAGCATTCCCGAAAATGTGCAAGTCATCGGATATGAGGCTTTTGCTAATTGCGGTAACCTGTCAACAATTCTAATTCCACAAAACGTTTCTTATCTAGCGGACGATGCGTTTAGCGGTTGCAATAATCTGACCTCTGTGATGTGGAATGCTCAAAATTGTGCGGTTGGAAATCTAAATAATTATAATTATGATGAGTCTGTCAATAGAATCTACTATTGGCGCGATGCAACTTCCAGCCCGTTCCCATCTTCCGTTCAGACCTTTATTTTTGGTAATCAAGTAGAGCGCATTCCTAATTATTTATGCTATGGACTGAGCAGCCTTTCATCCATAAACATTTCCGAAAGTGTATCCGAAATCGGAAGATATGCGTTTGCAGAATGTACAGGTTTGGATTCTGTCGTTATTCCTCTTAATGTAGATACTATGGGAGATTATGCATTTAACAATTGCACAAACCTTACAAGCGTAGTATGGAACGCTAAGCATTGCGCAGACTTTGCTACATATGAGGGAACACCATTTGCATCTATATATAATCATATTACTTCATTTATTTTTGGTAATCAAGTCGAACGAATTCCGTATGGATTATGCCATTGGATGCACAAATTGACTTCTATTTCAATACCAAATAGTGTGATAGAGATTGGGAATAGTGCATTTAATAGTTGTCAGGGATTGCGGTCTATTATATTACCTGAAAGTCTTAAACAAATAGGCTATAGAGCATTTCGTAATTGCGACGGTCTTCAATCTATCACTATCCCGAAGAATGTTGAAGTTGTTTTTAACGAGGTGTTTATGGATTGTGATTCATTGCGCTCGGTTGTGTGGAATGCTTCCAATCGTTGGTGTACTACACCGCTTCCTGATCTTACTGACGTGACTTTTTTTCCTACAACTGTCGAAAGATTTACATTTGGCAACGGCGTTCAATATATACCCCATCATTTATGCAATGGTATGGATAAGTTGACTTCCGTTATTTTGCCAAATAGTCTTAAGGAGATTGGCGTGGGAGCATTTCAAGATTGCATAGGTTTAACATCAATATTGATTCCCGATAGTGTTTCTTACATTTGTAAAGATGCGTTTAGCGGATGTAATAACCTGAATTTTGTCATTTGGAATGCTCGCTCTTGTCAAAATATTGATTACGAAGTTTCAAGTTACGATTCTATAAATAAATTCTATTATTTCCAAGAAATTCCCAATTCATCTTGTCCGTTTAGCCCAACTATTCAAACATTTATCTTTGGTGATAATGTACAGCTTATTCCCGCAGGTATATGTAGAGAGATGAATCTCTTATCATCCATTGCATTACCGAATACAGTGACAGAAATTGGTCAATATGCATTCTGCGATTGTAGCGGATTAATTTCGTTTACCATGGAAGAAGGAGTAAATGCGATTCTGTCTGGTGGATTTGCAGGATGCAGCAACCTACTACAAATAACGCTTCCTAATAGCCTCACCAATATAGGTGAATTTGCATTTGATGGTTGTTCTAATTTGACAACAATTACTATTGGCAATCGTGTGGATACTATTGGTAAATCAGCATTTGAAGATTGTATCCGTCTGATGTCCATTGTGTTGCCGACATCAATTAATCAAATTGGCGAATCAGCTTTTTATAATTGTTCTTCTATGAACAAAGCAATCGTTCGTAGTACTGCCGAACTGAATCCTTATTGCATGTTACTGCTGAATCCTCAGATTGATACCATCATTGCTCCTGCAAGTATATTTGATATTGATGAGCAACATCGCTTGGATTATGTATGCACCAAACGCATGAAATATGTAAAGGCTAACTCCGGTGAGCTTACGGAAGATGCGTTTGCAGTTATCCGTCGTTCGGCTTCGACCTTGGAGACGCTAGATGTAGCGGCTACGACGAATACGACGCTGTCCGATGAGGCATTCAGTAATATGTATAACCTGACGACTCTGGCCCTGCCGCAGAACTTGGAGCGCATCAGCTATATGGCGGTAGCCGGCTGCAAGATGTTGCCCTCCATCTCTATTCCCGCCACGGTAACCGAAATAGGAACGTCAGCCTTTGAACACTGCCGCAGTCTGCAAACAGTCACCTTCAATGGCAACAATCTGACTACGATTGGTAACTGGGCGTTCTACAACAACCACGCTCTGCAGCAACTCACTATTCCTGCAGGTGTGACCACGATTGGTGCCGGTGCGTTCTACGGTTGCACCTACCTCGAAGACCTCGCTATGCCTGCTTCGCTGCGTAACGTTGGCGACAATGCCTTCGCACTGTGCAACCATCTGACCAAGATGCAGGTAGAGGCCGACCTGCCGCCGATGGTAGCTGCCCGCACGTTCTTCGATGTAAGCCGCAATATCCCCGTCTATGTGCCCGATGAGGCAGTCAACGACTACCGCAACACCGCTATATGGCAGGAGTTCTTCATCCGTCCTATCAGCCAAGCCGCTACCGGCATCGAGACCGTTCGCGAGAACGACAACAATGGCGAATTGCTGCCCGATGGTAAGTTCTTCCAAGACGGCAAGCTCCTTATCCGCCGCAACGGCAAGACCTATGATTTAACAGGTAGCCTTATCGACTAACCGCTTACCTTCAGGGTCCCCGCGAATCAGCCGATTCGCGGGGAGCGTTCTTTGACATAGTGATTACCGCTTATTAAAAGGCAAAGCATTACGTGTATCTCCCGAGGGCCCCCGAAAGCTCTTTAAGAGGTTTTGGGGAGAGGAAGAAATGCGATGCGCCTCCGGTCACAGCGTGGCCGCACTTCGCAGAGCCATTTCTGACGAGGATTACCGCAAAAGACTGTATTTGCATAAAAAATGCACTTTCAGTCGGAATAATTTGCATATATCAAATATTTATTGTACCTTTGCAGCGGATTTTAATAAAACTAATGAGATATGGATCAATCTAACCAACAACAGAGAACAGAATCGCAAGCATGGCAAGCTTCTAGAGAGTACCAAGGAACGATTACTATCAATGATCCTTCTTGGTTGAAGTAATGCGATACATGCTTGACACATGTACTTTCTTGTATCTGGCAAATGACCACGATTTGCTAGACCATAGAGACCCATCTGATCATATCATCATATCACATGCCATGACTCTTAAAATGCCTCTGATCTCTAGTGATACCAAATTTGGTTTTTATGCAAAACAAGGTCTGGATTTGATAATAAACAAGAAGTAAATAATTTCCGATATAACTTTAATACCAAGCGGTAATCCATTGTCAAGCGGATTACCGCTTGTATTACACGTAATAGCGAATATAACAAAAAATAAATAATACTAACTAAATTAATTAAACAAATGAAAAAAATTACTTTCCTTTTCTGTGCGCTGATGCTATGCCTAAGCGCACGTGCTAATTACTACATTGTTGGCGATTTCAACAACTGGAATGCTGCGACTGCAGTTGAGATGACAACAACCGATGGAACTAACTACACGGTCCAACTCGACACATTGTGGGGAGGATTCAAAATCACAACTGCTCGCGATTGGAATCATGTGGATTATGGTGCTTCAAGTGGTAGTAATCTATTCTCTGTAGGTCAAACAATGTCACTTGTAAGTAAGGCAAATGGTAATAATTATAACGTTAATATATCGGGTGGCTATTCCAATGCTGTTTTGTCTTTCGCTATAACGAACAATACTCCTCAACTCACCTTTGTTTCCGGAACGATTCAGAATACGAGTAATTATAGTCCCTATTACATCGTTGGTGATTTTAATAATTGGGATGTGTCTACTGCTATTGAAATGACAACAACAGATGGCTCAAATTATTACGTTCAATTAGATTCTTTGTGGGGAAGCTTCAAGATTACAAATGCTCGTGATTGGAATCACACCAATTGGGGAGCCCAGTATGAAAATTATGAGATTTCGTGGAATACAAACGCATATTACTGGTCTGATTATTTGAAAAATAACGATAATTGGGATGAAGATCCGAATTATAACATTTACGTTGATAGAGCTTATTCCAATGTCAAATTAAGATTGAATATTACAAATGGGAAATATCGTGTGGCATTTAATTCTGCGGATGTGTTCGTCGGGATGTTAATTATGTATTCCAATTGGCTGTATTACGAGGTTACCGGTCTCAATCCTAATACAGTAGCAATTGTTGGTAATAGTATATCTACAGCAACTGATTTAGTTATTCCTGATTCTATTGACCTAGATGGACAAAATTTTGCGATAACAGCTATTGCTGATCAAGCCTTTCGAGGAAACGATTATCTTACTTCACTTGTTGTCGGGAATAATGTGATTACTATAGGTGCATATGCCTTTAACGAGTGCAATTATCTAACCAATGTCATCATATCAGATGCTGTTGATACTATTGGATACCAAGCATTTGACAATTGTGACAGATTAACAGATATTACTATTGGAAAGAACGTACGATATATAGCAGAGAATGCTATTTATTTTTGTGACAATATGACAAATATTGTTTGGAATGCTATTAATTGCAGTACAGGAGGAAGAGTATTTGATTCTGAAGATAGTTCCGAAAAACGACACATCCAAACTATAGTTATAGGTGAAGAGGTAGAAACAATACCGGCCAATCTATTTGCAGGTTGCATAAATGTGAAGACAATAAATCTTCCCAATGCCCTTCGCTATATCGGTTCTAAAGCCTTTGGAAATGCAGGACTAAAATCTGTTACTATCCCCGAGAGCGTTACCTATATAGGCTCCTACCCCTTTTATAATTGTGATAGTTTAACATCCGTCACGTGGAATGCAGTTAATGTTGAAGTATCCAGGGAAGATAATAATAATTATTATTATTCTGCATTCAGTAACTGTGATAACATCACCTCCTTTGTATTTGGCAATAATGTTCAGAAAATTCCGGAGAATTTGTGCTATAATATGTCGGGCATCACTTCGATAACAATACCGAATAGTGTAACATATATCGGAGGAAATGCTTTCTATGGTTGTACGAATGCTTTTACCTCACTTGTTATAAATGAAAACGTAGACACTATTGGCCCTGGTGCATTTGGCGGTTGTAACAATATCACTTTGGTTATCTGGAATGCGCGAAATTGCGCGAATGTGAACCACTATAACACCTGGTATCGTGATGAAAAGGGCGATTATATTTATGAATGGAGAGATGCAACAAGCAGTCCCTTCCCGTCATCTGTTCAGACCTTTATCTTTGGCGATAATGTACAAAAAGTGCCAAATAGATTGTGTAATGAGTTGAACCAATTGACCTCTATTGCACTGCCAAATACCGTTCGTACGATTGGTAATTCTGCGTTCTCGGGGTGCTCCGGCTTAATTTCCTTTACAATGGAAAATGGTGTGCAGACGATTGGTAGTAGCGCATTCTCCTATTGTTCGAACCTGCCGCAAATTGTTTTGCCGAATACGGTAACAAAAATCGATAATTATGCCTTTGAAGGTTGTAGAAACCTCACTACAGCCATTTTGGGCAACGCGGTAGATACGATTGGGGGTGAAGCGTTTAGATATTGCGAGCGCCTTATATCAATAGAACTTCCTGCTACGGTGAACTACCTCGGAAGTTATGCATTTACCGGTTGCTCCGCTATGAATAAAGCCATTATTCATAGTACCACACAATTCTCATCGGATTGCAATCTGATCATGAACTCGCAGTTGGATACGATTGTAGCACCTGCCAGCATATTTGATGTATCAGAAGCAGCTTGGCCTTTGTGTACCAAGAAAATCAAGTACGTCCGCGTCAACTCCGGCGAACTGACGGAAGAGGGCTTTGCGGTTATCCGTCGTTCGGCAAGTACCATGGAGACGCTCGATGTATCGGCCACGACCAATACGACAATTGCTGACGAGGCCTTCAGTAACATGTACCGTCTCATTGCTCTCGGTCTGCCGCAAGGCCTGGACCGCATCAGTTACAAAGCCGTAGCCGAATGCGTTCGTCTGCAGAGCATCGACATCCCCGCCGGCATTACGGAGATAGGTGACCGCGCCTTTGAGGACTGCCGCAGCCTGACTACGATTACCTTCGGCGGACAAAGCGGTGCTATCGCTGATGTGGCTCTCCAGACGATCGGTAACTGGGCATTCTACAACAACCACGCTCTGCAGCAACTCACTATTCCCGCAGGTGTGACTACTATTGGTGCCGGTGCGTTCTATGGCTGCACCTACCTCGAAGACCTCGCTATGCCCGCTTCGCTGCGCAACGTAGGCGACAATGCCTTTGCGCTCTGCAACCACCTGACGAAGATGCAGGTGGAGGCCGACCTGCCGCCGATGGTAGCTGCTCGCACGTTCTTCGACGTAAGCCGCAATATCCCCGTCTATGTGCCCGATGAGGCCGTCAACGACTACCGCAACACCGCTATATGGCAGGAGTTCTTCATCCGTCCTATCAGCCAAGCCGCTACCGGCATCGAGACCGTTCGCGAGAGCGACTCTGATAGTCAGAATGAGATGTTGCCCGATGGTAAGTTCTTCCAAAACGGCAAGCTCCTTATCCGCCGCAACGGTAAGACCTACGATGCACAAGGAAGACTGATCAGATAAGGATACAAGTTATCCTACTTATAATGAATCGCAGATTTCGCAACGATTTCTGCGATTTTTCTTGCATATGTCGGAAAAAAGTTGTATCTTTGCAGCGTAAAAGGAATGTACTATGGAAGACAATTTTGCAATACAACTGTTTGAAGGAAAGAAAGTCCGCATCGTTTGGGACGAGGAGCAGGAAAAGTACTATTTCTCAGTGGTAGATATAGTACAAGTGTTAACGGAGAGTGCTGATGGTCGTAAGTACTGGAATAAACTAAAACAGCGACTGAAGGAAGAAGGAAATGAGTCGGTGACAAATTGTCACCAACTGAAATTGCCATCTTCTGACGGAAAGAGATACTTAACGGATGTTGCTGATTTACAGGGAATTTTCCGCATCATTCAGTCTATCCCGTCCAAGAAAGCAGAACCGGTGAAACAATGGTTGGCGCAGTTAGGCGAGCAACGTATCGATCAGATGATTGATCCGGAACTGACGTTCCAAATGGCCGTAGAGGACTATCGTCGGCAGGGCTATTCGGATAAGTGGATCAACGAGCGAATGCGTTCGATAGAGATGCGCAAAGAGTTAACCGATGAATGGCAACGAGCAGGCGTCACAGAGCATAAGGACTTTGCTATCCTGACGAATGTACTGACCAAAGCCTGGAGCGGTATGACTACCGGCGAGTACAAGCATCATAAAGGACTGACCAAAGAGAATCTGCGCGATAATATGACCAATATCGAACTCGCGCTCAATACGTTGGCGGAGGTAGCGACGACTGAACTTTCGCGTCAACGCAATCCGAAAGGTATGGCTGAGAGTGCGCAAACAGCCAAAGAAGGCGGTGAGGTCGCCCGTAGTGCTCGCGCTGATATCGAAAGCCGCTTAGGGCATTCAGTCATCTCGTCTGAACGAGCCTCCGACTATCTTCGTCCTATCGAAGATGCTTCCGCGCAAGAATTACCGTTTGACGAAGGCAAAGACGACTGATCTTAGGCTGGTTAGCATGAAGTAATCGCAGATTTCGAAAGATTTCTTATCTCGCCAAAGGCTCGAACGATTTTTTCTGCGAATTTTCTTGTATATGTCAGAAAAAAGTTGTATCTTTGCAAGCGGAAACCTATGGTTGCAACGGAGTGAGATATTAAAGACAAGTATATTATGCCCAAACAGAATTCCGCATTACTGCTTAATAAGTATGTATGGCTCATAGACACTATCTATTCCGCAGGACATATCTCGCGAGAAGAGATCGACCGTCGTTGGTGTCGCTCGCTGTTAAGCGAAGGTGAGATGTCTATCCCGCCGCGTACTTTTCACCGTTGGCGAATAGCAGTAGAAGAACTTTTCCAGATATCGATTGCCTATAATAAATCCGGTGGATATTATATCGAAAGCCGTGGGAACATAGCTCGCGATACGATGCGCAAATGGCTCATCAATACCTTTGCGGTCAACAACCTCATCAACGAAGGCCAGCACTTGCGTCAGCATATTTGTTTTGAAGAAGTGCCTTCCGGCCAGCGGTTCCTAACGACTATCTTGGAAGCTATCCGCGATAAGGTTGTACTGCGCGTGACACACCGCGGGTTCGCCAAGCCGGAACCATCGACCTTTACTATCAAGCCCTACGGACTGAAGATCTTTAAGCAGCGTTGGTATGTGTTGGCGGAGTCTGAGTATCCGGATCATCGACTGCTCGTGTATGCATTGGACCGATTCGAGGCTATGGAGCGCACAGAGCAGAAGTATGAGATACCCGAGGAATTTGATGTGGCGCAACATTTTCAACAAACGTACGGCGTAACAGGGCTGAATGGCAAGCCTGAACTGATCCAACTCAAGGTAAAGGCTTCGCAGGTGCCGTATTTCCGTTCGTTGCCGATTCATCCGTCGCAGAAAGAAGAGGAGACAAAGCCGGATTATACGATGTTCTCTTACTATGTTGTACCTACCTATGAATTGCGTCAGGAGATACTATCGCACGGAGCAAATGTGGAGGTTGTTTATCCCGAAACTCTTCGCACCCGGATCAAGGAAGAAATAGCAGAAATGCACAAAATTTACAAAGGATAATAAGTTTAATTATGGCAAACATACAGAAATTAAAGCCGCAAATGGCATTGGCAACCACCGATCCCGAATATGTGAGACTTGTCTCACAAATCTCCGATGTGTGGGATGGAGCACGAGAACAAGCTTTCAATGCAATTAATAACGCGTTGCTTATGGCAAACTGGCACACCGGAGAGTACATTGTTGAGTTCGAACAGAACGGAGAGGCGCGTGCAAAATATGGAGATAAGTTATTAGTAAATCTTTCAAAGGATTTAACGCATCTCAAAGGACGTGGTTTCAGTCGCTCTAATTTGACGTATATGCGAAAGCTATACATAGTTTTCCCAAAATGTGAGACATTGTCTCACAAATTGACGTGGAGTCATTACTTTGAATTATTGAAGTGTGATGACCCCCTGGAGTTTCAATTCTATTTCAACGAGACCATTAAAGAAGGCTGGCGCGTTCGTGATCTCAAACGTCAGATGAAAAGTGCACTTTTCCAACGCCTTGCGCTCAGTACTGACAAGGAAGGCGTACTCGCTTTGGCTAACGAAGGACACCAAGTAATGACACCCGGTGATGTTATCCGCGATCCGTACGTATTGGAGTTTACCGGTCTTCCTAAACAAAAACGATATAAAGAGACCGAACTGGAGGTGGCTTTAAAAAAGCATATGGAGACTTTCCTGCTTGAACTTGGTCGAGGCTTTGCATTCATTGGTCGTCAGTATATCATCCCTATTGGAAGTCGTCGCTTCAAGATTGACCTCGTCTTTTATCATACTATCCTCAAGTGTTATGTGCTCATTGATCTAAAACGTAATGAGATTAAGCACCAAGATATCGGACAGATGAATCTGTACATCAACTATTTCAAGGCAGAGATTTGTCAACCGGATGACAACCCACCTATTGGTATTGTCCTTGGCACCAAGAAAGACGAACTCTTGATGGAATATGCCCTTGCAGGTATTGATAATAACCTCTTTGCTGCACGCTATCAGTTATATCTGCCCAATAAGGACGAACTACAAGAGCAATTAAATCATATATTGAAAAACTAAATATTCCAAACACTGTCTGGAAAATTCTTTACACCTCTGCCGTAATTTGGCACTTTGAAGCATTATCTTTGCAGCGTGAAACAAAAAAATAGTGTATGAGAGACTTTGTTGCAATAGATTTTGAGACTGCAAACGGACAGCGTTCCAGTGTTTGCTCAGTGGGTATTGTCATTGTAAAAGGCGGCGAGATAGTGGATAGTTTCTACTCCCTGATCAAGCCAACTCCGAATTACTATTCATGGCTTTGTAGGCGCGTGCATGGCTTAGGTTATAGGGATACGAAGGATGCAGATGAGTTCCCGGAAGTGTGGGAGCAGGCGATGAAATGTGTGAAGGCCTATTTCCCGTTCATCGCGGATGGCGAAGTGCCCTTTGTGGCGCACAATAAAGCATTTGACGAAAGCTGCTTGAAGGCTGTGTTCCGTGCCTACGACATTGCCTATCCGGACTATGAGTTTGAATGCACATTACTCAAGTCCCGCAAAGTCTGGCCGGAAGGACATCATAACTTGGATATCATTGCCGGTTATTGTGGCTACGACTTAGCAAACCACCACCACGCTCTCGCCGACGCCGAAGCCTGCGCGTGGATAGCAAGAGAAATATTGTAAATAATAACTAATAGTAATGTTTATTATGAATTTGACTACCGAACAAAAGGACTATCTTGCGGCTCAGTATAAGAGTTATAGAAAGAGCCAGCAGTATGAGTATCGTAAGGAGCAACGACGCTTTTGTGATTTTGCTCGTGCCTTAATCTATTATCTTGTAGATAGTAATCGATTTGATGAAGATAGTGCGACTATGCTTGTTCACGCTTTCGCTGTTAATGCCAAAAAGGAGTCAATTAAATCTACAATAGAATCTGTTGTTGTAGATTCAAAAGCAAAAAGTAACTTGTTAAGTTTACTTGATAGTTGTATCTATTTAGGCTATACGGCTGTAGGAAAATCAAAGATTGAGTTAACATCAAAGCAAGCAGCCGTAGTAAAGTCTTTTTTAGGTGAGATTATAGAAAATGATACTATCGAAGTGATAAAGAAATGTGTTAAGAAATTTTTAGACAAAAAAATACCCAACTGTACAACCGGCATATATTCCCCTTGGCTTCATTATATTCATCCGAATCTCTGTCCTATAGCAAATGGCGCAATAGAACCATTTTTGAGTTATCTTGGCTTACCTAAAAGTAAAAAGGGAGATTATCTGTACATAATGGATCTTCTTGGTGAAGCTAAAGACGCAGCAGGGGCGGAAGATTTCAGTATGTTGGATGATTTTCTATTCTCATTCAATGATAGTAGCCAATTGTACAACCGAGTACCAAGGTTCTGGGTATTTAACCATAAGTTCGAAGGTGCAACAGAAAAGCAAAAACTCGATTTGCGATTACAAGCTATTGCTAATAACTACGCTTTTATGCAGTATGAGTATGGTTATCAGCATACACCAAATGTTACAATGAATTGGAAAAGTGCCATTCAAGTAAGAGAGGGAGATTATATATTTCTGAAGAGTGATAAAGTATATGCTGTAGGCATTGCAGTAAGCCCTCGCAAAGAATCAACTTTGGAACTATCTGCCGAAGAAATTATCAAAAAGAAAAGTAATGGCCAATATATATCAGGTAAGTGTAAAGAGTTGATTACGTTTACTGATGCAGAAGTTTTCTATGAAGACTTATTGGACGGAGAGGCTCAATGGTGGGGACAGCGGATTGATGTAGACTCCTGGAAATATTACAATCCTAATGGTGTATGGATGAGTTCTGATGAATACACTGGTGGAACAGTTTATGATACAATACGTGAAGTATCAGAAACGGAAGGAAAACGACTAATTAATCAATTAAATAAAGGACTTGGTATGAAAATGGAAGTCATGAAACAGTTGGAGCATAGCCATAATCTTATTCTAACAGGAGCTCCAGGTACCGGAAAAACCTATTTGGCTAAGCAAGTAGCTCGTTTAATGTTATTTGGCAAATCAGATAATAATGAGTTAAATAATGCAGAAAAGGAAATGTATAAGCGACATGTGGAGTTTGTACAATTTCACCCAAGTTATGACTACTCCGATTTTGTAGAGGGACTGCGTCCTATTCAATCAGAGGACGGTAATCAATTAGGCTTTGAACGAAAAGATGGTATATTCAAGTTATTCTGCAAGCGAGCTATTGAAGATACAGAAACAATAATCGATAATTTTGAAGAGGCATGGGACGCTTTAATAGCAGAAATTGATGATAAGGGTTATGTGGAAGTTCAATTACTTAGTAAAAAAGGGAAATTCCTTATCGAATTAAATGAATACGGAACAGGTCTAACAAACCGCACATATCCAAATAATGAATATGAGAAAGGGCAATGGATTGAGGGTAAATCGAAGTTCTTTAGTAAGGATCAGTTGAGAAATATTTATCATGGTAAAAATGGTGTTCCTGGCAAGGGACATGACAATTATAGACGAGCTATCGTTGAGCACATGAAGAAATATTTTGGTTTAAAGGATTATGTTGAAAGTGATAATCATAAAAAGGATTTGCCTTATATAATGATTATTGATGAAATTAATCGTGGGGAAATTAATAAGATATTAGGCGAGTTGTTCTATTCAATAGATCCAGGTTATAGAGGCAATGAGGGACGTGTTAATACGCAGTACCAGAATATGATTGCAGAGGACGATATCTTCTACAATGGTTTTTATGTCCCTGAAAATGTGTATATCTTAGGAACCATGAATGACATTGATCGGAGTGTGGAGTCTATGGATTTTGCTATTCGTCGCAGGTTTACGTGGCGAGAAATATCTCCTAAAGACACCCAGAAAGATATGCTCCTTGTGTTAAATGATGATATCCGTCAAGAAGCAATTGAACGTATGGATTCCCTTAATTCAGCAATTTTGAATTCTGATTATCATTTGGGTTCTGCATATCAAATAGGAGCTTCCTATTTTCTTAAACTTAAAGAAAATCAGGGTTTTGAGGACTTGTGGGAATATCATCTCAAGGGAGTATTATATGAGTATTTGCGTGGTCAAAGGGATGTAGATGACAAGATCTTGAAATTGCGCAATGCATTCGATTGTAAATCAGATAATGAGTAAACGTCTTATTCATATTAAAGATAATTGTGTCAATGGGGTTGTTGTGGATAATCCTGAAGATGTAGCCAATTTATCAGGTTTCCTTAATAAGAGTATAAACCAACTTGTCAAGGAGGAGAATCTTTTGGTCTTTCCATATTCTATGAACGAATATGGCGATGAATTAGGGCAACAGACTATTGGCTCTCTCCAGCTGGTTGATAATAATGCGATTCTTCATTCTGGCAATATTATGGGGTTTGTTGGAAAGGGAGAAACGCAATTGCGTATATCATCTCGTTTTGGAACTGATAATGACGATTTCTTTTTGTACTATATGCTGTGTCGTGTGCATAGTATAAATGTGTTTGATTTGCCTTTTTCTCAGTCTCCTGATCAAATGTTGGATATGTTGATGTTGTTATTCCCATATTATTTATCAAATGCAATGCGGCAGGGCATCTACAAAGAATATCGGACGTATCATTACAATAATTCGGAAGCAAGGGGCATTATTGAAATAAATCACCATATACAAAGAAACGTCCCATTTCAGGGTAATATTGCATATAGAGAGCGGTTAAAATCAATGGATAATCCGCTCACACAACTTATTCGACACACAATAGAATATATACGAAACCATCCTATGGGTATGGCAATATTGGAACACGATAGTGACATACGTGCGTTTGTTGCACATATTGAGAACTCGACGCCGTCATATAGCCGTAGAGAGCGGGTGAAGATAATCAACGAAAATCTACGTCCTAAGATACATCCTTACTACTCGGAATATCGACCATTGCAAAAAATATGTTTACAGATACTTATGCATGATGAAGTATCAATGGGGACGGAGTCTAATCAGATATATGGGCTGCTCTTTGATGGAGCGTGGCTTTGGGAGGAGTACCTTAATACTATATTAGACGGAGTAGGATTCATTCATCCAAGAAATAAAGTTAGTTCTGGTGGTATATGGCTTTTTACGGATAATAGCGGACGGAGATATCCTGATTTTTATCACCCTCATACCAAAGTAGTTTTGGATGCGAAGTACAAACGCATGGAATATAAATCTCATGTTTCTGATATTGATAGAGATGATGTGCATCAAGTTATTTCTTATATGCATGTACTAAAATCTCAAGATGGTGGTTTTATATACCCAAGTCAGAATGAATGTCATTCTCCGCAATCCGAACTATTAGGATATGGAGGTAAAATAACGTTATTCCCTGTTCATATCCCACAGGTAGATAATTGGTCGGATTTTGTAAGTCAGATTAATCATACGGAAGATGAATTGATAGAAGCAGTAAAAGAACTAACTTTTTAAATTGTTCATCTTGCGTCATACTCGAGTGAAATACTCTCATGATAATTATGAATCAACAAGAATTGGTGGATAAATTATTAGTTGCGTATAAAAATCTCTTTACAGAGCAATCTGCACAGGGTTTGTTGTATTGGGCGCAAAATAAACTTTCCAGTCCGGAAACGATTGTAAGCCCGACTATACCATTTGTTGGCAAAAATTATCTTGCCCAGAGCACGAAGGTACTTCTTTATGCTAGCGCAGAGAACCTTTCTAACTACTCTGATCCTAAGAAAGGCGGATGGTTGGATAATGATGAGGTAGCCATCAATCGTCATAGAAGATGGTATAATTGTTCTGCTGAAAAAAAGTTTTTCCCTAATGTCCATATTGCTCCTATTAGTGATGGAAGTTTGTTAATAGTCTTGCGCTATATCTGTGAGAAATTAGGTATAGATATGCCGACAACTCCCAAAGAATTTATGGAGGCAATAGCGTTTGCTAATTTTGGAAAATTCTCTATTCGTACAAAATCAAGTAATATTGATTATCCTAAGGATATAGAGAAGTTAGACTGCAGTATGCCTTATATCAAGAATGATCTGGAGATTTTGAAACCAGATATAATAGTCATGTTCAAAACAATGTATTCGACAGAACGCCTCAAAATAGATGCAGCAAAGGGCGAAGCTAAAATTATAGGTATAACGCAAATAAATGCCCGAACGGTCAATACTAACCTTAGAAAACATTATGATTTGAAGAATGAAGAAGATTTGTCGCAGGTGATTCGTGATTGGTATGACATCCGCAACTTCCACGAGAATAAATTCAAAAATAGAACTCATCACAACTTCCTATCTGTCTTCACTTATTTAGACAACCTTCCTGACCTCCGCTAACACATTTGGCGATTTACGCGGGTTTCAAACCCTTGGAAAACCATCCCCTATAACCAGGGCATTCAGTATGAATTTGAATTAATTTTCAAAATAATTCATACCTCTGCCGCAATTCGGCACGCTCGGGCAGTATCTTTGCAGCGGTTTTTGAAAAACCACTATTATTAACCATCAAAAACTTAAGCAAATGAAAGCAACAGAAATCTTCAGTCAATCCATCGTAGTTCACAATCCTTCTATTGATGATTCCCTCGATGAGAAGGTAATCGAGATCCTCTGCGCTCACAACGACCGTCTTTCGTACGACTACGAGCGCCTCTACAATTCCGGCAAACTTCTTCAACTCATCAAGAGCCCGAAAAAGGCCATCCCAGCTGACATCGTTTGCCGCGATCGTAATAATGAAGAGACTCGTAGGGGATTACTCCTCATGAAAGGCGCTGATTTTATCCTCCCGCTCGTTTTCCTCCACAACGCACTCATCGCTCGCCTCGAGAAGGATGCAAAGGAAACGCCGGTAACGATTTGGCCCGGAATCCGCGGAGATGTGGTCACCGACATTATGGAAATCTGGGAAGCAGACGGTTACATAGAGGATATCAAAGCCATCTACAACCTTCACTTCGACCTCACGCGCAACTATTACAAGCGTCACATTGAGAGAATGTCCGAAGAAGTTTGCAAGAAACTCCTCACAGAGATCGAAGCACTTGATTTCTCAGTCGCTCTCCTTCAATAATAAGAATGGATACCAAAAAATTCGATCAATTAACGGACTACACATCCGCTGGTTATGCTCTCGCCAAGGACTTACTGAACGGTAGAATCTGCGTCATGGAAGGCGACTGCGCTATCTACACCACTGAGTATGAAGACCTCTGGTACGAGTATCCCCAAGGCACATGGCAATGTCCGCTTGTTTGGGCGGCTCCCGACCGTCTGGCATTCTTCCGCAAAGGCTATTGGGGACTGCGCGATCCGGAAGGTCTCATTGTCATTCCCGACGAGTTTCAGATCATCATCAACTACAAAGGCTCCGGCTATTTCATCCTTCGAGACAAAGCCGGTAGAGTAGGCTGTGTGGACAAAGACTTCCACTGCATCTTCCCTTGCGCCTACGATTGGATTCCCCTCCGCGAGAAAGTAGATCAACTGATTGCTAACCGGATAACTTGAAGTAATTCCGTATTCCGGTTTCAGAGGCTATGAACGACAAAAAAAAGACTGCCTTGTGAGCAGTCTTGAGAAGGTTGGTTGTACGAGGAAGATTACTCCTCAGCAGTTGCGGTAACAACCTCTTCCTCAACGGGAGCCTCACCGGTGGTATCTTCTTCAAGAACAACCTCTTCGGTCTTAGCTTCCTGGCAGCACTCGTGCTGGCAAGCTTCCTGCTCGCAGCATTTGTTCTCAGCCTTCTTGCAGCATCCCATTGCGCAGAGAGCAACAGCTGCAATCAACATCATTTTTTTCATGACAAAAACTAGTTTTTATTGTTTATTTTTCTGTTTGATTCCGTGAAAAACACGAAATCGGCTGCAAAATTACACTATTTTTTGGATATATGCAAAAAAAATCGTACTTTTGCACAAAATTTTTACATTTTATGGCTCAAAAGACACAAAAATCAGGATTTTGGGGAACGAAAATCGGATTTGTGACCCTAAATGTGATACTTGCAATCGCACTTTGCACTATTTTGCTGGTTGTGCTGGTAAGTTGGCTGAAGCGATATACCGACCACGCTATCGAGGTGGAGATTCCTCAGATAACGGGTCTCTACCCCGAGGAGGCTGCCGTGCTGCTGAGCAGTGCGCAACTGGAATTGGAAATAAGTGACTCCACATTTTCACATAAAGTGCCTCTTGGCACGATTGTTGAGCAGATACCTGTGGCGGAGTCGCACGCCAAGCGCGGACGCAAGGTGTATGCCATCGTCAATGCCAAGACGCGTCAGAAGGTAGCGGTACCCGATCTGCATGATATGAGTTACCGTCAGGCGGAGAATAACCTGAAGCGACTGGGATTGGTGGTGGATAGCGTGATTTACCAGCCGTCGGAGTTTCGCGACCTGGTCATCGACCTACTCAAGGACGAGGAACCCGTGGAGGCGGGGACCTATCTGGAGGAAGGTACGCACCTGATGCTGATTGTAGGTACGGGTAAACGCTCGGAGATGGTAGCCGTGCCGGATCTGAGAGGCAGAAGCGTGAAGGAAGCTCGACGCATGCTGCTGGATCACCGCTTTACCTTCGGAGTCTGCAGCTACGATGTGCCGCCTACGGAGGAGACCGAAGAGCTGTACGTGGTGTATCAGCAGGAACCCGAAGCGGGGAAACTGTACCTGGAGGGCAGCAGCGTGAGCGTGAAAGTGTCAACCGACCTGGAGAAGACGATCACATCGGATAACGAGACGGATGAAGAAAACTTCTTTTAAATCCCGATTTAAAAGATTTAAGATTTAAGATTTTTGATTTTAGATTGGATATTGAGAATAAAATAGTGGTAGAGCCGGAGGAGGAGCTGTTTGAACGGTGGAGGTGCCAGGTGGACAAGGGACAGAGTCCCGTTCGCGTGGATAAGTACCTGACTGAACATCTGTCCGGCACGTCGCGCAACCGCATTCAGACGGCTGCGGATGCGGGTCATGTGTGGGTGGACGGCAAACCCGTGAGCAGTAACTACAAGGTCAAACCCCTGCAGACGATACAGGTGCTGCTGGACCACGAACCGCACGACTACCACATCGAGCCGGAGGATATACCGCTCAATATCGTCTATGAGGACGAGGATCTGTTGGTGGTCAACAAGCCTGCCGGATTGGTCGTTCATCCCGGTCACGGCAACTACGAGCACACCCTTCTCAATGCCCTCGCTTGGCATTTCACCCGCGAGAACCGAGAACCGAACATTGACATCAACGATCCGCAGATCGGCCTGGTGCACCGAATCGACAAAGATACCTCGGGGCTATTGTTGGTTGCCAAGACGCCGGAGGCCAAGGCGAATCTGGCGATGCAGTTCTTTGAGCACACGACGGAAAGGGCGTACAACGCCTTAGTGTGGGGAACATTCCGCGAGGAGGAAGGCACGATCGAAGGCGCCTTGGCCCGCGACACGAGGGACAGAACCTGCTACCGCATCTACGATATCGAGGAGAACCCTAACGCCAAAGAGGCCGTGACGCATTGGCGGGTAAAGGAAAGGTTCCCGTACGTGACACTGGTAGAATGCCGGCTGGAGACCGGGCGTACGCATCAGATCCGCGTGCATATGAAGAGCATCGGTCACCCCCTCTTCGGCGACGAGAAATACGGAGGCTGCGAGATACTGAAGGGACTGAGAACCCAGAAGTACAAGCAGTATATAGAGAACTGTCTGGCCCTCTGCCCGAGGCAGGCCTTGCACGCCAAGACCTTAGGATTCACCCACCCGCGTACGGGCGAGCGAATGCTCTTCGACAGCGAATGGCCGGATGATATGAAGAACCTAATAGAGAAATGGAGGAACTATGTACCAAATACTTTGGGCTGATGACGAGATCGAATTACTGAAACCGTACGTCATCTATCTTAACGAGAAAGGCTACCAAGTGACGGCCGTGAAGAGCGGTCAGGACGCTATCGACAAGGTGCGGGAGGGACGCTACGACATCGCCTTCCTGGACGAACAGATGCCGGGTCTGTCGGGCTTGGAGACATTGGAGGACATCAAGGCCATCCGACCGGAGTTGCCCGTAGTGATGATCACCAAGTCGGAGGAGGAGAACCTGATGGAACAGGCTATCGGACAGCAGATCGCCGACTACCTCATCAAGCCCGTCAATCCGACGCAGATACTGATGTGCCTCAAGAAACATATCCACCGCCGCGAGATCGTCACGGAGCAGACCAACAAGAGCTACCGCGAGGAGTTCGGCGACATAGGCTACCTCATCGATACGGCGCAGACCTGGGATGAGTTTGTGGCTATCCATAAGATGCTGACCAAGTGGGATCTGCAGTTGGCGGAGACCGACTCGGGGATGCTATCGATTCTGCGCGACCAGCATCAGCAGGCCGAGCAGGCCTTTCGCAAGTACCTGACACGGCATTATGAGGGTTGGTTCAAGGGCGACAGCGGCCGTCCGATGATGTCGCCGGATGTGATGAAGAAGGTCGTCTTCCCGGCACTGGATAGAGGTGAGAAGGTGTTTGTGGTAGTGGTGGATAACTTCCGCTACGACCAGTGGAAGAGCGTGCAACCGCTCTTAGGCGAGCTGTTTACCGTGGAGGAAGAGCAAGTATATTGCTCCATCCTACCGACCGCGACGCAGTATGCCCGAAACGCTATCTTCGCCGGACTGATGCCGCTGCAGATTCAGGAGATGGTGCCGAATCTGTGGGTCGATGAGGAAGAGGACGAAGGCAAGAACCTCAACGAGAAAGAGCTGCTCATCCATCAGTTGGAACGCTTCCGCCGCAAGGAGAACATCACCTACTACAAGATCAACGAGAGCGATTTCTGCGAGAAGATCACGGGTCAACTGAAAGGCCTGCAGACGCCGCTGAATGTGGCGGTGGTCAATTTCGTGGATATGCTGTCGCACTCGCGTACGGACTCCAAGATGATGAAAGAGCTCTGTCCCGACGAGGCGGCCTACAGACGGCTGACGAAAGGGTGGTTTGAGCACTCGCCGCTATTCGGTTTCCTACGGAAAATAGCCGAATTGGGCTACAAGGTCGTCCTCACGACCGACCACGGCACCACGCGGGTGCAGAATCCCGTGCAGATCATCGGCGACCGAAACACCAACACCAACCTGCGCTACAAGGTAGGCAAGTCGCTCACCACACAAGGCAAGAACACCTTCGAGATCACGCGACCCGCCGAGGTAGGACTGCCGAGCCCGAATGTGTCGTCGAGTTATGTGTTCTGCACCGGTCAGGATTTCTTTGCCTACCCCAATAACTTCAATTACTACGCGCAATTCTACCGCGATACGTTCCAACACGGGGGTATCTCGATGGATGAGATGCTGATACCGCTGGTTATTCTGAGTCCGAAAGCGTGAGAGAGGATAAGCGAACGATACGGCGTTGGGTGCGAAGACTGGTAGTGATCATGCTGGTCGGATTGGTGTTGTGGCCTATCGTGTCGCATCGTCCGTTTGCGTCGCGCCGGGTAAATAAACCGTGGAAGCAGACGCTCCGTGTAATGACCTACAACACGCATCGTTTGGGGATGTTTGAGAAGCCCGAACGGAATGAAGTGATCCGCTTTCTCAGGACCGCGGACGCGGATGTGATCTGCTTGCAAGAGGTGGAGGTCTATAAGGACAGCCGCTACCTGACGCTAAATGAACTGAAGGAGGCGATGAGCGATTGGCAGTACACGTACTTTGACTTCAAGGTCTATAACAGTCGCCGGCAGTTCGGCAACGTGGTCTTCTCCCGCTATCCGCTGCTCAATAAGAAGACCGTGCCCTTCGAATCGCGCGGCAGTATCTCGTCGCGGTGCGATATCGCGCTAGGGGACGACACCTTGCGGCTGATTGTCAACCACCTGGAGAGCAACCGGCTGGAGGAAGGCGATATGCAGGTGGATTCGCTGCTGAAGCCCAAGTCAGCGCTGCGCGATCGGGTGAAGCAGAAGTTGGGTCGTGCGGGCGTAATACGCCGCGAGCAGGCGCAAGCGGTCAATGCGGAAGCGAACGCTTCCCCGTACCCCGTGGTGTTAGCAGGCGATTTCAACGACATACCCTACAGCCGCACGTATCGCATACTGAGTGAGGATATGCAGGATACCTTCTTGGAGAGCAGTTTCGGCCGATACGGTGCGACCTATCATGCACACGGCATAGGCGTGCGTATCGATTATATCTTCTGTTCGGCGGGTCTGACGCCGATAAGAAGCGAGGTGGTGGAAACCGATGGCTCGGACCACCGGCCGGTGGTGAGCACCCTGGCTTGGTAAGTCTATTGGGAGAAATCAAGATAGGGTGTCAGGCGGGTGATATCGTCCGCGGTGAAGCAAGGGAGGAGCCGGATTTCGTCAATGGAACGAATAGCGAGACGCTTATGGCGGAGGTCGTAGATGGCCTCCGCTTGTGTATAGTTGAGGTAGGGATGCGAAGCGAGGCGTCTGACAGAGCAGTGGTTGACATTCAGCGGGCGGATGCTGTCAGGGGTAGCGAAGAAAAAAGCCGTCAGCGTGTCGAGGGTAGCGAGGCGGGCGTCCTGGCGAGCGAGTTCGTGCAGTTGGTCGGGCGAGTAGTATCCGCCTAACTGCGCGCGATAGCGCAAGATGCTGCGTGCCGCAAAGGGGCCTATGCCGCGGATGAGCAGCAGATCAGTCGTGTCGGCCGAGTTGAGATCGAGGACGGTGTCCTTCTTGATTCGACGCGCGGGATAGAGGGAGTCGGAGTGCGCGCGGTAGAGGCTGTCGCGGTAGATGCTGTCCGTACGACGCACGCTGTCGCGCAGCGCCTTACGCAGCTGCCGCTCCTGGTAGAAAGGAAGCGTGTCGATCGCGATATGGGGACGAAGGGCCCGGAACGCGCTGTCGCTCAGTCCGTAGAGGCGTGCGAAGTCATCCGGCTGACGCCAACGTCCGCCCTTACGCCGGTATTGCAGCAAGTTATGCACCTGCCAAGGCTTGAGTCCTACGCCGATGAGGGTCAGCGAATCGGCTGTGTTGGGATCGAAAGGACGCAAGACGAGCTCAGGCAGCGTATCGGCAACTGTCAGCACGGTGTCTTGCGCCTCAGGCGCCTGCATCGAATCGGCAGGCTGAGACTTGCAAAGCATCGCAATGATGGTCACCACGAGCATCAAACACAGCGTTACGGCTCCTATCCACTGACGTAGAGACGGCATTTTTGACGTTTTTTGATAGAATCTAACGAAAAAAGTAAAAAATATTTGCGTATATGCAAATTTTGTAGTACCTTTGCAGCCCGAAACGGAAAGTTGGCGGAGTGGTCGATCGCGGCGGTCTTGAAAACCGTTGACCTGAAAGGGTTCGGGGGTTCGAATCCCTCACTTTCCGCAAATAAAATAATAAAACTTGTCTGTCCAAGTTCACTTGAGCAAGCAGGTTTTATTATTTTATTTGTACAGGATGCCGTCTCTTATCCCACCTGTGCACCGTTGGCAACGGGTGCGGTCACGGTAGTAACTACCAGTTTGCCGTCGGCATTTACTGCCGAGAGGATCATACCTTGTGACTCTATTCCCATCATTTTGCGCGGGGGGAAGTTGGCGATAAAGAGCACCTGTTTGCCTACCAGTACGGAGGGATCGGGATAGCTCTGCGCGATACCGCTGAGGATCGTGCGTCCGCCCAAGCCGTCGTCCAAACGGAACTCGAGGAGGCGTTCGGATTTCTTGACGGGTTTGCACTCGAGCACGGTAGCTACGCGGATATCGGCTTTGTCGAAGTCGTCAATGGTGGTGTCGGCCTTAACGGGCACGGGACGCCAGTTGCGCAACTCTTCGGCTTTCTGGGCCTCTTCGTTTTCCTTCTTGATGCGTGCGAGGCGGTCGAGTTGGGCCTGGATGGCAGCGTCCTCGATCTTCTCGAAGAGCAGACTGACCTCGCCCAGCGTCTGACCTTCGGGCAGGAGGTTCATATTGCCCAGGTGCTCCCAGTTGACTTCGGGCATACCGATCATCTGACGCAGGCGTGCCGACGAGAAGGGCAGGAAGGGCTCGAAGGCGATAGCGAGGTTGGCCGTGATCTGCAAAGCGAGGTTGAGCACGGTAGCCGTACGGTCGAGGTCGGTCTTGGCCAGTTTCCACGGCTCGGTGTCAGCCAGATATTTATTACCGATACGGGCAAGGTTCATCGCCTCCTTCTGTGCATCGCGGAAGCGGAAGGCATCGAGCAGTTGCTCCATCTCGCGGCGGGTATTCGCAAACTCATCCAAGGTAGCGCGGTCGTAGTCATTCAGTTCGCCGCGTTTGGGTACGCGACCCTCAAAGTATTTCTGCGTGAGCACCAGCGCGCGGTTGACGAAGTTACCGTAGATGGCTACGAGTTCGTTGTTGTTGCGTGCCTGGAAATCCGCCCAGGTGAAGTCGTTGTCCTTGGTCTCGGGTGCATTGGCGGTGAGGACATAACGCAGTACGTCCTGTTTGCCTGGGAAGTCCACGAGGTACTCGTTGAGCCAAACAGCCCAGTTGCGCGAGGTGGAAATCTTATCGCCCTCGAGGTTGAGGAACTCGTTGGAGGGTACGTTGTCCGGCAGGATATACGAGCCATCGGCCTTGAGCATCGCAGGGAAGACGATGCAGTGGAAGACGATATTATCCTTACCGATGAAGTGGATAAGGCGTGTCTCCGGGTCTTTCCACCACTTCTCCCAGGGTCCGAACTGATCGGGATTGGCGTCGCAGAGCTCCTTGGTATTGGATATATAGCCGATTGGGGCGTCAAACCACACGTAGAGCACTTTGCCTTCGGCTCCCTCAACGGGCACGGGGATGCCCCAGTCGAGGTCGCGTGTCACGGCGCGGGGACGCAGACCGCCGTCGAGCCATGACTTACATTGGCCGTATACGTTGGGCCTCCACTCCTTATGTTGATTGAGGATCCAGTCCTCGAGCCAACTCTGATATTGGTCGAGCGGCAGGTACCAGTGTTTGGTCTCCCTCTTGGTCAGCGGATTGCCGTTAACGGCATTGTAGGGGTTGATGAGTTCGTCGGGCGAGAGGGTCGCACCGCATTTCTCGCATTGGTCACCGTAGGCACCGAGGTTGTGACAACGCGGGCATTCGCCGCGGATGTTGCGGTCGGTGAGGAACTCACCGGTCTCGGGGTCATAGAACTGTTCGGACGTCTGCTCGATGAACTTACCGTTGTCGTAGAGACGGCGGAAATAGTCGGAGGCAAACTTGTGATGGATGTCGCTCGTAGTGCGCGAGTAGATATCAAAACTGATACCGAACTGCTCGAACGAGGACTTGATGAGTTCGTGGTAGCGGTCCACCACCTGCTGGGTGGTGATACCCTCCTTACGCGCGCGGATCGTGACGGGAACACCGTGCTCGTCGCTGCCGCCGATGAAGAGAACCTCTTTTCCCTTGAGGCGAAGATAGCGCACATAAATGTCCGCGGGCACATAGACACCCGCCAAGTGACCGATATGAACAGGTCCGTTGGCATAAGGAAGGGCTGTAGTTACAAGTGTACGTTTGAAATTCATATGATTGGTTGATTTTGTAGTTTACGTAGTTTGCGTAGTTTTCGTAGTTTTAGCGGATGATTTCGGAGGCAAGTTCCTGCACGCTGACCGCTCGCATCGTTTCGCCGGAGGCGATAGCTATCTCGCCGGTCTCCTCGGATACGACGATGGCAAAAGCGTCAGTACGCTCCGTTATGCCGAGCGCAGCGCGGTGACGCAAGCCGTAGTGCTTGGGCAGATCCTGCGTTTGCGATACGGGCAGGATGCAGCCGGCGCTGAGGATACGATTGCCGCTGACAAACATGGCTCCATCGTGCAGCGGGCTGTTCTTAAAGAAGATATTCTCGATCATGCGCGCCGACACGACGGCATCTACCTGTTCGCCCGTATCGGAGAACTCGTGCAGGTCTTGCCGGCGTTTGAGGATGATGAGTGCGCCGATTTTGTGTTCGGACATATGTCGGCAGGCCATTACGATCTGGTCCATCGCGCGGGCATAGATCTCCTGCTGCTGGTTCTTGCGTAAGAAGTGCGGGATAGCGACCTTGCTGCCGATACGGTAGATGAAGGCGCGTATCTCGTTCTGGAAGATGACAATCAGTGCCAGTGCACCTACGCTCATGATCTGATCCAAGATGGCACCTGTCAGCTCGAGGTGGAACCCGTACGAGACGATGAACCACACGAGGATGAAGGCCAATATACCCCAGAACAGGTTCATCACTCCGCTGCGCTGCAAGAGCCGGAAGGTACCGTAGAAGATACCGGCTACGAGGAGGATATCGATTATATCTTTGATGGTGATAGATAGCATGCTTTATTCGTTTTGGGTATTTGCGTTATAGCGTTCGTAGAGTCGTATCGCCTCTTTGGCTTCGCGCACATCGTGTACGCGCAGGATATGTGCGCCTTGTATAAGCGCAAGCATATGGAGGGCAGTGGTTCCGTTGAGGGCTTCCTCGGGAGTGATATCCAGCGCCCGATAGATCATCGACTTGCGCGAGAGGCCTACGAGGATCGGTGCCTCCAGTACGTGCAGCACATGCAGGTTGCGGAGCAGGTAGTAGTTCTGGTCTATGGTCTTGGCAAAGCCGAAGCCGGGATCGATGACCACATCGCTGACGCCCAGCGAATAGAGGGTATCCAGCCGGCGTTGGAAGAAGTCGATGAGCGAGGATAGTAGGTCATCGTAGTCGGTGAGCGTCTGCATCGTCTCGGGCGTCCCGCGCATATGCATAAGTATATAAGGTACGTGCGTGCGCGCGAGGACCTCGTCCATCCGCTTGTCAAGCATGCCGCCGGATATGTCGTTGATGATATCCACCCCCCAGTCGCCTATGGCTCGTTCGGCCACATCGGCCCGGAAGGTATCGAGCGAGATGACGGTATCCGGATAGGTGCGCCGAATGGCACGAAGGGCAGGAAGGATGCGATTCCACTCTTCTTCGGCATCAGGCTGCGAACTGCCGGGTCGCGTGGAGCAACCTCCGATGTCGATGATGTCGGCTCCCTCTTGGAGCGCAAGCGACACCTGAGCGAGGATATCCGCCTCCGACGACGAAGGACAACGACGGCAGAAACTGTCCGGGGTCATATTCAAAATCGCCATCACTTTCGGTGACTGAAAGTCGAGGCATCGGCTATTGCAATTGAGGGTGTAATTCATCGCTATTCACTTTCGGGTGCAAAGATACAAAAAAAATGGCAAATAACACATAAAATTCCTGATTTTTTTACAAAAAAAGCAATTTTTTTAAAGAAAATGCGTTTTTTTTGAAGATTTTTGCAGAAAAGTTAGTGTATATCAACTTTTTTTTGTATCTTTGCAGGCTGAATTGGAATAGTATAACCATATATATATGAAAAACGTATTAAATATTGTCATTTGCGTAGCTGTTATCGCTATCAGCGCATCTTGCGCAAAGCGTGAACTCAACACGAAGGTATCCAACGTAACGGGTTGGAATTACTATGACAAAAACACGACCAACTTCGAGGCCTTGGAGGGCAATCAGATGGGGGCTCCTTATGGAATGGTAGCTATCGAAGGTGGTACCTTTACTATCGGTGAACGTGATGAATTCCTCACCGCTCCCCGTAACAATCCTACACGTAGTCTGACCGTGAGCTCGTTCTGGATGGATAAGTACGAGATTACCAACATGAACTGGCGTGAGTACGAGCACTGGATGCAGATGGTATTCGGTCGCGTGGCTCCCGAGTTAGTCATGCAGGCTCGTCCGGACACCACCGTTTGGCGTGAGGAATTGGCTTACAACGAGCCGTATCTGGGCTATTACTATCGTCACCCCGCGTATAGCTTCTATCCCGTAGTAGGTGTGTCGTGGAAGCAGGCTATGACCTATTGCCAATGGCGTACTGACCGCGTGAACGAGCGTAACCTCGTAGCTTACGGCGCATTGATGTTCCCTGACTTCCAGGAGATTCACCGCCTCTACGCCTATGTAGAGGAAGGCCAAGAGGATGAGAACGGCGATGCTATTGAGAACGACTGGTGGGCACTGGACGATAATCTGGGATTTGATGTCAAGTTGCGTCGTAACTACTCGATGGATGTCATTAAGATCCCCTATGCTGAGGCTGAGCAGAGAGGTATCGCTCCCGACCTGGAAGAGGGCGAAGAGACGCCGGACAGTGTGCCCGTAATGGTAGTGCCCTACGAGTACATCCGCGATCACTTTGTGTTCAATACCGACAAGTACCGTTATGTGAAAGACTATAATCCGCAGATGGGTCGTCACCCGAAGACCGATCCTTACGGTGAGATTCGTAAGGTGAACGATGCCGACGGTATATTGGTAGTAGGCTATCGTCTGCCGACGGAGGCTGAGTGGGAGTTTGCCGCTTACGCACCTGTTGCCGATGAGAACGGTCTGACTATCGAGGGTAAGATCTATCCCTGGTCGGGCTATCATCCGCGTGATCTGAGTAAGAAGAACATCGGTAGGATGCAGGCCAACTTTGTTCGCGGACGAGGCGATATGATGGGTACCAGCGGTGCGCTGAACGATAACTATGTTATCACCGCGCCTGTGGATGCCTTCCTGCCCAATGACTTCGGATTGTACAACATGGCAGGTAACGTCAATGAGTGGGTAATGGATGTATATCGTGAGACCAGTTATGACGAGGTAACGGAGTACAACTCCTTCCGTGGTAATATCTATAGCAAGCCTTTCCGCAATGAGGACGGCAGCTATAAGATGGACTCGCTGGGATGCATCGCTATCTACTACAACGACTCGTTGGATGATAAGCGTGACTATAAGGACGGTGATATACCTTCGCGTATCAAGACCGACTATCCCTTGTTCCCCGAAGTGCTGACGGAAAATCAGAAAGACTCGATCTATCACCTGACGGATAGTCTGACGGGTGAGTTCCTGACCCGTGAGCAGATGGACTCGATCTACCAGGAGATGTACGACGAAAAATGGAACGAGTTGGGATTCAAGAAGGACCCGACCGATGTATTGGCTCCGCATCCCAGCAAGACCGCTCGCGTATATAAGGGTGGTTCGTGGAGAGACCGTATCTACTGGCTCAGCCCCTCGTCACGTCGTTTCACCGAGCAGAACAACAGCAGCTGCACGATCGGTTTCCGCTGCGCGATGTCGATACTGGGAGAGCAGCAACTGCAATAAACGAAATATTAACAAACAAAATTACATATCATGAATATTCCTAGCAATCTGAAGTACACCAACGACCACGAGTGGATTCGCGTAGAAGGCGACGAGGCTTACGTTGGTATTACTGACTACGCTCAGTCTGAGTTGGGCGAGATCGTATTTGTGGACATCGACACCGTAGGTGAGACCATCGAGCAGAACGGCGTGTTCGGTAGCGTAGAGGCCGTGAAGACCGTTAGCGATCTGAATATGCCTGTTACCGGCGAAGTTCTGGAGGTGAATGAGGCCTTAGACGGCCAACCCGAGTTGGTTAACAACGATCCTTATGGAGAGGGTTGGATGATCCGTATCGCCGTGAAGGACGCAGCCGAGTTGGATACGCTGCTGGATGCCGAAGGCTACAAGGCGATCATTTAATCAGCAGATTAGTCATACAATAAGTAAATCCGCTCTCGTAAGGGAGCGGATTTAATTATTACTAGTACTCTAGTGAACTAGTATCCTAGTGCACTAGAGAGATACTGCGGAGAAGCCGGAATAGACGATCTCGATATCCATTGGTTCGGACTCATCGGCCGAACTGCGTATACAGGTGACGGTCCATGTGTGCTTCTGCGTAATGTTGGCTACGACGGATGTACCGGATGAGGTCTGCGACGAGATGACATCAACGGGCACCATCAGCATAGCGAGGGTGTCGCTGAGTTGGCCGACGGAGTCGCGCAGGTATTCGGTAAGCAGCGAGGCCATGGAGAAGCGGTAGTAGTAGCGTTTCTCGGCCGTGACGGAGTCGGTCTCCGAGTAGGTGTCGGAGTACATAGCGCAGGTATCGGAGATGGTAGCATCTTCGTAGAAGAAGCGTTCGAAAGCGTCCTCCTTGATGAGCAGCATAGATTTAGCAGGTCCTGCCCAGTCTTCGTCAAAGGTCTTCTCGGAGTCGTAGTTGAGCAGGTCGATACGCAGGTTGGCGAGATTGACATAAGGTCGCTTGCCGTCTACGCCCTCGAGCACCTGTTCGCGTATTTTGCTCATCGGGATCACGATACGCGTATACAGACCCATCGGGGAGGTGATGTAATTGCGGGTGGAGTCGTCCAGCAGGTTGGCGAGCACGGGATCAAGGTCGCGATAGTCGTAGCGATTGATCTTGCGTACCTCGTCGTTGGCGTACCAGTGCTTGGTATCGTTCTGGACGGCGTAGGTGCCGGGAGCGGTCTCGTAGTAGTAGTGGTAGTGAATACCGATAGACATATCTACGATATAGAGTAGCGAACCGGTACCGAAATTGGTGGTGATATAGAGTCCCTTGAAGAGTTGGTTGAACTGTTCCTGCGTGCCGAATTCGCGGATGGCAAAGATTTTGCGGGCATAGTCATCGGTCATTCGCATCCGTACACGGAAGACATAGCCCAGACCATCGCTGGTCTTGACGGTGTCGGTGGTTCCGCGTTTGGCTTCTACGAGCGCATCCTGCTCGATAATGCGGGTGCTGTCATCGAGGGAGCAGAACCGGCTGACGGGTTCGGTGCAGAGGTATTTACCCTCGTACTCCATCACTTCGCCGTCCATTGCATAGGCCGTGAGCCGGAGCGGTGAGTTGCCGTCGCCGACGTAACTGCGGAAGTAGATATAGAGGCAGACCGAGTCGAGCACGCTGGAGTCCGGGTATTGGAATCCGATCGGAGCCGCGAACTGCGATAAGATGTCGGCCTTGAATATGCCGAAGTGCTTGGACGACAGTTCGCCCAATAGACAGGAGTCCGGGGTAGTCTTGATAGGAGGTGCCACGCAGACGGTAGATGTTATGTCACGAATCGTATCCGAGAGCACGACGACGTCTTCTCCTTGCAGGAGCGTGGCGGAACCGGCTTTATCGGAATCGGTCTTACAACTCGTCAGGGATGTCGTCGTCAGTATCGACAGGCAGGAGACTATTGTAAAAGTCAAAATAGCTTTGCGGGTCATTGTCTTGGTATTTCAAAATGGGTTTGCCGCTTGTCTCGGCGTAGTTAAGGAGTCGTTGGTTCACATTGGGTGTAGCTATCGTAATAGCGTCTGCATTATCGATGGCGAGCCGCATCAACTCTTCGTACCCTACGGGGAAACCCTCGATGGAGCGTACGTGGTAGGGTTGGACGCCCTCGATGAGCAGTTTCTTGGCGAACTTGGTACCGAAGGGCTTCTCGTAGCCTTGGTCGTCGAGCGTCAAGATGATCTTGGCATTGTTGAAGAAGGGCGTATTGGCGTAGGCCTTCTTGATATAGAGCGGTGCGAGCGCTGCCATCCAACCCGAGCAGTGAACGATATTAGGCGTCCAGCGCAGTTTCTTAACCGTCTCGATCGCTCCGCGGGCGAAGAAGATACAGCGCTCATCGTTGTCGGGAAACTCTACGCCTTGCTCATCGCGGATACCTTTGCGGCGGTGGAAGTAGTCGTCGTTGTCCACAAAATAGATCTGGATACGCGCGGACTGGATACTGGCCACCTTCAGCAGGAGCGGATGATCGGCATCTTCGATGATGAGATTCATACCGCTGAGGCGGATTACCTCGTGCAGCTGGTTTCTACGCTCGTTGATTTCCCCGAACTTAGGCATAAAGGTACGGGTCTCAAATCCCTTAGCTTGGAAGAGCTCCGGCAGTTTGCGATTGAGCATTCGTATCGGCGTCTCCTCTGCCAGGTAAGGATATATTTCCTGAGACAGGAAAAGTATGCGTTTCGGGTCTTTCATATGCGTAGATTTTAGTATGTGTATAATTTCCCGCTACAAAATTACAAAAAAAAAATGACATTTGCATAATTTTTTAAAAAAAATTTCTTTTTTTCTGCATTTTTTTGTAATTTTGCACGATTTTTTGAAAAAAATAGTCTAAAGACATGCAAATTATAGAGAAAAAGCAAGAACTCCTCACCATTGTTGAGGCTTGCAAGAAGGCTTCCAAACGTATCGGATTAGTACCCACTATGGGAGCGTTACACGAAGGTCATGCGTCGTTGGTACGCAGAGCCGTTCAGGAGAATGATGTATGCTTTGTGTCGGTGTTTGTGAATCCGACGCAGTTCAACAACAAGGAGGATCTGGAGAAGTATCCTCGCAACCTGCAGCGCGATGCAGAGCTGTTGGCCGGCATCGGTGCGGACTATGTCTTTGCTCCGACGCCGGAAGAGATGTATACGGCGGAAGAGATGAACAATACCTTCCGTTTTGACTTTGCGGGATTGGACGAGGTGATGGAGGGCAAGATGCGTCCGGGTCACTTCAACGGTGTCGTGCAGGTGGTGAGCCGCTTGTTCTATCTGGTACAGCCAGATAAGGCCTATTTCGGCGAGAAGGACTTCCAGCAGCTGTGCATCATCCATCATATGGTGGAGCGTTCGTCGCTGAAGGATACGTTCGGGAAACTGGAGATCGTCGATTGCCCGATCGTACGCGAAGAGAGCGGGTTGGCACGTTCGAGCCGCAACGAGAGACTGAGCGAGGAGGAGAAACAGACGGCCGTCGGTATCTCGCGCGTACTGTTTGAGTCGCTGGAGTGGGCCAAAGAGCCGGATGCTACGGTCAAGGACGTACAACAACGGGTGGTAGATGCCATCAACCGGATAGACGGCCTCGAGGTGGAGTACTACGAGATCGTAGATCGTACGACGCTTCGTGAGACGGATACATTTGAGAACGCCATCGGCTGTGTGACCGTGTACTGCGGTCCCGTGCGACTGATTGATAATATCAAGTATTAAGTGTGTTGACCATCGTTATTGATAAGGAGATTCCCTACCTGGAGTCGTGCGTCAGGGAGTGCTGGCCTGAGGTGCAGGTACGCGCTTTGGACGGCAAGGCGATCAATACGGAAGCCGTCCGGGATGCCGAGGCGTTGGTCGTACGTACGCGGACGAGGGTAGACGAACGACTGCTCGACGGTAGCCGTGTGCAACTGGTGTGCACGGCTACTATCGGCTACGATCATATCGATACGGCCTATTGCGACCGGGTCGGCGTGAAGTGGAGTTCGTGTCCGGGCTGTAATGCGCAAGCGGTCTGCGATTATATCGAAGAGGTGCTCGATGAAGTGTCGGGCGGCAAGGGTCCATTGTCCATCGGAGTAGTGGGCGTAGGGCACGTGGGGAGTAAGGTAGCGGATATGGCCGCAAGGCGCGGGATGAAGGTGCTGCTCAATGATCCGCCGAAGGGCCTCGGTGTCAGTTTGGACGTCATCGCGCGGGAATGCGATGTCGTGACCTTCCACACGCCGCTGAGTACGGGCGGCACGTATCCGACCTGGCACTTGTGCGACAGGGCATTTCTGGAGCAGACCAAACAGGAGGTACTCATCATCAATGCCGCCCGTGGTGGTGTAGTAGATGAGAAGGCCCTGATGGAGAGCGGAAGACGGTTTGTGTTGGACACCTGGGAAGGCGAACCTACTATCAACGCCGAGGTGGTACGGAAGGCCGAACGGGCCTCGATGCATATCGCGGGCTATTCGTTGGAGGGGAAGCGCAATGCCACGCAGATGTGCCTGGACCGCATCGCGGAGGAGTTCGGGCTAAGGAAGATAGTCGTTCTCGCGGAAGAGGCGAACGGCGACAGCGCGAAAGGCTGGATCGGAAGAATCAGCGAGCAACTCAAGCAGACCCCGGAGCAGTTTGAATCCTTGCGCAAGGCCTATCGATATCGGTAACAAAGAGGGGGACGAAAGAAGGCGTTTGATATTTATTTGCAAATTTATTTGCATATGTCAAAAAAAAGCAGTACCTTTGCAGGCTGATTCGTTTGGAACAAACGGGATATAGTAAGAATATATTAGAATAAAGAGATATAATGGCAAATTTTCAGAAGTTGACCCCGCGGAGTGAGGATTACTCCAAGTGGTATAATGAATTGGTAGTAAAGGCTGATTTGGCCGAACAGAGTGCTGTGCGGGGATGCATGGTTATCAAGCCGTACGGATACGCGATCTGGGAGACGATTCAGCAGGAGTTGGATCGCCGCTTTAAGCAGCAGGGCGTCAAGAATGCCTACTTCCCGCTGCTGATCCCGAAGTCGTTCTTGAGCCGCGAGGCTGAACACGTAGAGGGTTTTGCGAAGGAGTGTGCCGTAGTGACGCACCACCGCCTGATGAACGACCCGAACGGTAAGGGAGTAGTCGTAGATCCGAATGCCAAACTGGAGGAGGAGTTGATCATCCGTCCGACGAGTGAGACCATCATCTGGAGCACCTATAAGAACTGGATCTCATCGTATCGCGACCTGCCGATCCTGTGCAATCAATGGTGCAACGTAATGCGTTGGGAGATGCGTACGCGTCTGTTCCTCCGTACGGCTGAGTTCCTCTGGCAGGAGGGTCACACGGCGCATGCAACGAAAGAAGAGGCCGAGGAATATGCCAAGCGGATGCTGGATGTATATGCCGACTTCGCGGAGAATGTGATGGCAATACCTGTAATCAAGGGTGTCAAGTCGCCCAATGAGCGTTTTGCAGGCGCGCTGAATACCTACTGTATCGAGGCTATGATGCAGGATGGCAAGGCTCTGCAGGCCGGTACAAGTCACTTCCTGGGTCAGAACTTCGCCAAGAGCTTCGACGTGCAGTTCCTCAGCAAGGAGAACAAGTACGAATACGTCTGGGCTACTTCGTGGGGCGTATCGACCCGCTTGATGGGTGCGCTGATCATGACCCACAGCGATGATAACGGCTTGGTATTGCCGCCGGCATTGGCACCGATACAGGTGGTGATTGTACCGATCTTCAAGAAACAGGATGACCTGAATGTACTGATGACGCGTATCGATCCCCTGGCCAAGAAGTTGGAAGAAATGGGTATCCGTGTCAAAGTGGATACCAGCGAGAAGGCGACTCCAGGCTTCAAGTTTGCCGACTACGAGCTGAAGGGCGTGCCTGTACGTCTGGCTCTGGGAGCGCGCGACTTCGAGAACGGTACGATCGAGATCGCCCGTCGTGATACCCTGACCAAAGAGACCATCTCGATAGAGGGTATCGAGGAGAAGATCAAGGCGCTCTTGGACGAGATTCAGCAGAACTGCCACAAGAAGGCCTTGGATTATCGCATCGCCAACACGCGCGAGTGCAACTCGTACGAGGAGTTCAAGGAGGAGATCCAGAAGGGCGGTTTCCTGCTCTGTCACTGGGACGGAACGCCCGAGACCGAGGAGAAGATCAAGAACGATACCAAGGCAACGATCCGTTGCATCCCCTTGGAGGCACTGCCGGGCTATAAGGAAGAACCGGGTACCTGCATGGTAACGGGTAAACCCAGCGCCAAGCGTGTGGTATTCGCGATCGCGTACTAAAAAGATTGAAGATTGAAAATTTAAGATTCAAGATTATATGAAAAAACTATTGTATGTCATGCTGGCTGTGGTCCTGATGGCAGGAATGAGCAGCTGCGGCAAGAAGGTTGCCGAAGTGAAGGCTATCAGCGTGGAGGAGGCTATTGCCTCTGCTCCGGATATGGTGGATAGCGAAGTAGTGATTGATGGCGCTTGCGTAGGTATCTGCAAGCACGGAGGCCGCAAGGCGTTCCTGCAGACGGCTGACGAGCAGATCCTGCTGGTGGTGGCCGGTGACGGAATCGAAGCCTTCCAGCCGGAGTGTGTGAATGCCACAATTCGCGTGAAGGGTCTGATGCGTGCGTTTGTGCCCGAACCCAGAGAGGAAGCCGAGGAGTGCGAAGAGGAGCACGCTGAGGGCGAAGAGCACGAGTGCTGCAAGCACGAGCAGAAGGCAACCGAAGTACCCGGTATCATCTACTACGTAGAGGCATCGGAGTACGAGATCATGTGAAGGATGGAGCGCTATATCGTTATTGCCGAGGAAGGCGAGCGTAGCCTCATTGAGCAACATCTGAAGGGCTGCGACTGGCCTGTGATCGTGACGGGCGTAGGTGCACTGAATGTGATACGTGCGTTGCAAGACGTGCCGCGGAATGCCGAGTTGATCAATATCGGCTATGCCGGCAGCAGCAATTTTGCCATCGGTACGCTGGTGGAGGTGACGGAGGTAAGACTCAACCACCCCAATGTGACCTATCCCGAACCGACGCTGCGCTTGCAAGCCCTGCCGGCAGGCATCAAGACGGACGTGGAGCCGGTGAAGGCTGTGTGCTACTCCAATACGGATTTCGTACTGGCCTCCGACTACAAGGACTGCGCCTTTGACATGGAATTGGCCTATATAGCCGCCTTGGGATTCAGGCATCTGACAGGACTCAAACATGTGAGCGATAATCTGTCACTACACGCCTATCACGAGCATTCGCGAGGGGTGGAATAGCAAAAAATGACGAAAATAGCATAATTTTGAAAAAAAGTCGGGATAATATTTGCATATGTCCCGATTTTTTTGTAATTTTGTGGCCTAATTGCGCGAGCGCGCCCGCGCGGGCGGTGTGCGCGTATATAATAAAGGTAAAATAAAAGACATAACAGATACATGGAAGAAGTAATCGTGCCGGAAGGCAAAGAACAAGAAAAGTACGATGGAGCGAGTATTCAAGTGCTCGAAGGATTGGAGGCCGTAAGAAAGCGTCCGGCTATGTACATCGGTGATATCTCGCAGAAAGGTCTGCATCACCTGGTGTATGAGGTGGTGGATAACTCGATTGATGAGGCGTTGGCCGGTTTCTGCGATGAGATAGCTGTTCATATCAATCCGGATAATTCGATCACGGTGCAGGACGACGGCCGTGGTATACCTGTAGATATGCACCCCAAGGAGCATAAGAGCGCCTTGGAGGTGGTGATGACAGTGTTGCACGCCGGCGGTAAGTTCAATAAGGACAGTTATAAGGTATCCGGCGGTCTGCACGGTGTAGGTGTGAGTTGCGTGAATGCTTTGTCCACGCGGATGCACGTAGAGGTGTACCGCGAGGGAGCCATCCATATGCAGGAGTACGCAAAGGGCAAACCGACCTGCCCGGTTCATATCATTCAGGAGAGCGAGGCGATCGGTAACTGGGAGCTGAAGAAGACGGGTACGTTTGTGCAGTTCTGGCCGGATGATACGATCTTTACGGAGACCGTCTATCAGTGGGATATCCTGGCCAACCGAATGCGCGAGCTGGCGTTCCTCAATGCAGGTATCCGTATCGTGCTGAAGGATAAGCGCGTGAAGAATGCAGACGGTTCGGACAAGAAGGAGACGTTCTACTCGGAGAAGGGTCTGAGCGAGTTCGTGCGCTATATCGACCAGACGCGTACGCCGCTCATCTCCGACGTGATTCATCTCTCTACGGAAAAATACGGCACGCCGGTAGAGGTGGCTATGATCTATAATACCGACTTCAACGAGAGCGTACACTCCTACGTGAACAATATCAACACCATCGAGGGCGGTACGCACGTATCCGGTTTCCGTTCGGCCCTGACGCGTGTGATGAAGAAATATGCGGAGGACAGCAAGCTGCTGGAGAAGGCGAAACTCAAAGACAAGGACGGTAATGCGACCATCGATCCGAACGACTTCCGCGAGGGTTTGACGGCCGTCATCAGTGTGAAGGTGGCGGAGCCGCAGTTTGAGGGCCAAACCAAGACCAAGCTGGGCAACTCCGAGGTAGCGGGCATGGTATCTGCTGCCGTAGGCGAGGCCTTGAGCAATTACCTGGAGGAGCATCCGGATGACGCCAAGCGTATCGTGGAGAAGGTGATCTTGGCCGCTCAGGCTCGTATCGCTGCGCGCAATGCCCGTCAGAGTGTGCTGAGAAAGAGCCCCCTGTCGGGCGGCGGTCTGCCGGGTAAGTTGGCCGACTGCGCCAGCAAGGATCCCGCGGAGTGCGAATTGTTCCTGGTAGAGGGTGATTCGGCCGGCGGTACGGCTAAGACCGGTCGTGACCGCGTGCATCAGGCTATCCTGCCGCTCAGAGGTAAGATCCTCAACGTGGAAAAAGCGATGGAGCACAAGGTGTTCGAGAGCGAAGAGGTACGTAATATCTTCACGGCTCTGGGTATCACTTTCGGTACGGAGGACGATCCCAAGGCGCTCAACTTGAGCAAGATTCGTTATCATAAGGTGATTATCATGGCGGATGCCGACGTGGACGGTGCGCATATCGCTACGCTCATCATGACGCTCTTCTTCCGTCATATGCGTGAGGTAATCGAGCAGGGTCACCTCTATATTGCAATGGCTCCCCTGTATATGTGCTCGAAGGGCTCCTACAAGGAGTACTGCTGGAACGATCAGCAGCGTCATGACTTCATCATGAACTACGGTGGCGGTGACGAGAAGCAGATCAAGACGCAGCGCTACAAAGGTCTCGGTGAGATGAGTGATGAGCAGCTGTGGGAGACCACGATGAATCCGGAGACGCGTCTGCTGAAGAAAGTGACGATCGAGAACGCGGCTGAGGCAGATCGCACGATCGCGATGCTGATGGGTGATGACGTGGCTCCGCGCCGTGAGTTTATCGAGGAGAACGCTACGTACGCTAAGATTGACGCCTAAGATGAAGATAGCAGTCTATTGTTCGGCCAAGGATGCGATCGCGGAGGAGTACCTCCGGATCGGAGACGCGGTAGGGCGCTGGATAGGTGAAGCGGGTAATACGCTGGTCTATGGCGGCGCTACGGGCGGCTTGATGTCGCGCGTGAGCAAGGCTGCAAAACAGGCGGGTGCTACGGTGATCGGTGTGATCCCTACGCGTATCATCGCGGCGGGACGCAAGGCGGATAACTGCGACCGACTCATCGAGGTCAGCTCTATGTCGGAGCGCAAGCAAAGGATGCGTGACGAAGCCGACGCAATCGTCTGCCTGCCGGGCAGTTACGGCACGCTGGACGAGATGATGGACGCGATGTCCAGCGGTATCGTCGGCGAGCACCATAAACCCGTCTATGTGCTTAACTACAAGGGATTCTACGAGCCGCTGAAGCAACAGATAGCCCGCATGATAGCCCTGCAGTTCATCCCTAAGACCCAATCGTTCGAACTGAACTTTAGGGACTCGTGGGATGAAATAAGAGAACAACTACAAGGATAATATTTAAACACTATACATTATGAATCTATTTGCAGCCAGATTATTCGGCAAGATGGTCTCGACCGAGAAATTCGAGGCAGCCATGAAAGAGCAGCAGGAGTTGGTAACTCGTTATCGCGCGGTGGAGAAATCGCCAGAGCTGAAGGAGTACCTTGAACTGAAGGAGATCGTAGAATCGTCCGATTTCAAGAACCGCAAGAGCACGATGCTCAGTCGCAAATACAAGGACACCGACGAGGGTCGCAAGATGACCCGTTACAACGAGTTGTTGAATTCGGCCCGCATGAAGAACTACCTGAGTGCCAAGGCAGATGCTACGTTCCAGGCCTTCCTCAAGTTCCGCGACTCGGAGGATTTTGCTAAGATTCGAGACCACGAGGCATTGGCCAAATCGAGCGAGTTGAAGCAGTACGAGCGCATCTATAACTCGGAGCAGTACCGCGACTACCTGCGCATGGCGGATTCGCCGGAGCTGAAGGAGTTTGAGGCACTGGAGGCTGAGGTCAAGACCGATGATTTCCAGAAGCGCAATGCCCTCCAGTCCGACCCGAAGCGTTGGGAGCACTCCGAGGAATATCGCACGGAGGCGCGTTTCAATGAACTGGCCAACTCGGAGGATATCAAGTTCTACATCAACCAGCGCAAGGAGATCATCGACTGGGCAGAGATGTTCCGTCCGACGATGTACGACGATATGTCGTCGTCCAAGAACTGGAAACCCGGTTTCGGTTGGGCCAATCCCGCCCTCAAGGACGGCTGCTCGCGTACGGATGAGCTGCAGACCTATAACAACGGTGCCAACACCTTCTTCGTAGAGGGGCGGATGGATATCGAGACGCACGCTGAGCCGAAGCGCGCTATCGCTTGGGATACCAAGAAAGGCTTCATCGAGCACGAGTTTGAGTACACCTCCGATGTGATGAACACCCGCGAGGCGTTCAGTCAGGCCGAGGGTCTGTTTATGGCCAAGGTGCGCAGCCAGGGTATCGGTCATCATTTCTTCGGGCTGACGACCGGCAAGATGAATCAACCGCTCCTGGCGCTCTACCACTACAACGGTCGCGTGCATCAGGTAGGTTTGGTCAATGGTAAGGAGAGCAAGATGGCTACCCTGCGCGGTATGCTGCGCTCGATGTATTACGTCTACACGCTGCGTTGGACCAAGGAGCACCTGATCTGGTATGTCAATAACCTCGAGGTACTGCGTGTTGCCAATACCCTGACGGCTGACGAGCGTTTCTTCCTGGCACAGTCCTTCCTGCCGGCCAAGGAGAAAGGCGGCGAGGGTAAACTGAAAGTGCAGTGGATCCGCACCTACAACAGCGTGGAGGACTCCGCACTGGCACAACGTAACAAAAAACACTGGTTGTTTTTCTAAACGAGAATAGAATATGTTTCTAATCGCCGGCCCTTGTGCCATAGAGAATCGAGAGATGGTCTTCTTGACTGCCCGCAGGCTCAAAAGCGTGTGCGGGGAGCTGGGTATCGACCTGATCTTCAAAGCCTCTTTTGACAAGGCCAACCGTACCTCTCTGTCTGATCGCGGTATTGGTATGCAGGAGGGATTGCAGATACTCAGTGACGTGAAGACGACACTTGGGCTGCGGATCCTGACCGACGTACACGAGTCGTGGCAATGCGAGCCGGTAAGCGAAGTAGCCGACGTGCTGCAGATACCGGCATTCCTCTCGAGGCAGACCGACCTGTTGCTGGCCGCAGCCAAGACAGGACGCATCGTGAATGTCAAGAAAGGGCAGTTCATGGCGCCGTGGGATATGCAGGGGGCGGTAAGTAAGATCCGTTCGGTAAGTCCGAAGGCAGAGGTGTGGCTGACGGAGAGAGGATCCAGCTTCGGCTACGGCAGGCTGGTGGTGGATATGACGAGTCTGGTAGAGATGCGCAAGGCGGGATGTCCGATCATCTTCGATGCGACGCACTCCGTGCAGCAGCCCTCGAGTGCTGCGGGCGTTACCGGAGGCAATCGCGAGATGGTGCCCTACCTGATGCGGGCCGCATTGGCAGTAGGCGTGGACGGCCTTTTCCTGGAGGTGCACCCCGACCCCGATCATGCCATCTCTGATGCCGCTAACCAACTGAGACTGAGCGATATAGAGACCGTACTAAGGCAAGCAGTTGCCATAGATAGACTTGCACATGAGTTATAGTGAACGCGCAAAGCAAATATTTGAACAGGAGATAGACGAACTGATGCGTCTGGGTAAGACGATCGACTCCAGTTTTGACAAGGTGATCGATCTGATCTATAATTGTCAGAGCAAACTGGTGGTCACGGGTATCGGCAAGACGGGTATCATCGGTCATAAGATAGCCTCATCCTTGGCCTCAACGGGTACGCCGGCCATCTTTGTAAACGCAGCAGAGGCGGTACACGGCGATCTGGGTATGATCAGTTCCAAGGATGTGGTACTACTGGTGTCCAACAGCGGTTCGACCAACGAGATACTCAATGTCATCGACCCCTTGCGCCGGCTGGGCTGCACGCTCATTGCGATGACGGGTGATCTGTCGTCGCCGCTGGCGCAGCAGTGTGATGCCGTACTGAGTGTACATGTCGATAGAGAATCGTGCCCCTTGGGCTTGGCGCCTACTACATCGACGACGGCTACGCTCCTTATGGGCGATGCATTGACGGTGTGCCTCATGGAGCGCAGACGCTTCCGCGCAGAGAACTTTGCCGTCTATCACCCGGGCGGAGCGTTGGGACGCAAACTGCTGGGTAAGGTGCGTCACTGCATGACGACCCGTATTCCCAAGGTACAGGTCAATACGACCTTCCGCGAACTGGTGGTCGAGATGTCGGATAAGCACCTGGGTATGACGATGGTGTACGACGGCGCGACCTGCATAGGTATCATCACCGACGGCGATCTCAGACGCGCCATCCAGAAGTACGACGACCTGCATATCACCGCCCGTGATGTGATGACGCCGTCCTACAAGAAGATCTGCCAGGATGCCCTCTTGAGCGACGCGCTGGCTACGATGGATAAGTACAACATCACCACCCTCGCGGTGACCGAACGGGCGGATACAGAGGAGATCATCGGTATCATATCGATCCACCACATCATTGATTTTGCTTAGCATATAACCTTGAATAAATATATACGAATCTTATGGCTGACACAGTAACTATTTATTGCAAGAACACCAAGCAATACTACGACATCCAGCGCGGCACGTCGCTGATGGCCCTCAAAGAACAAATCGGTATCCATCTGCGCTATCCGATCATCGCGGCGCGGGTGAACTACAAGTTGCAGAACCTCAATTTCCTGGTATATAAGCCCAAGGATATCGAGTTCCTCGACGCCTCCTCGCCGGCCGGTATGCGCTGCTATGTACGTACGCTGTCGATGGTGATGGCTTGTGCCGTACGCGAACTCTATCCCGACTGCGACCTCCGTATCGAGCACCCTATCTCCAAGGGTTACTACTGCACCCTGCGCGGTCCGAAGGGCGAGAAGAAGGAGATCGATGCTATGATCATCGATGCCATCGAGCAACGGATGCGTCAGATCATCCGCGAGGATCGTCCGATCGTCACCGAAGAGAAACAGACCAAGGAGGTCATCCGCCTCTTCTCCGACAAGCAGGACAGCGAGACTTCGCTCTTCCAGACCCTGGGCAATCCCTACTGCCGCTACTACCGGATGGGAGATTATATCGATTACTATACCGGCGCGCTGATGCCCTCTACCGGCTATATCAATATCTTCAAACTGGAACCGTACCACAACGATATGCTGCTGCGTATCCCCTGCCGCCAGGATCCCAACCGACTGGAGGACACCTGCAAGCAGGAGAAGATGTTCGAGATATTCAAGGAGTTCATGAGCTGGAACAAGTTACTGCATATAGGCAATGTAGGCGAGTTCAACAAAGCCTGCCGAGGCAACCGCTCCTTCGAGATGATCAAACTGAGCGAGGCGCTGCACGAGAAGAAGGTAGCCCTCATTGCCGACGAGATAGCCAGCCGTACGCCGCGACCCAAGTTTATCCTGATATCGGGTCCCTCGTCGTCGGGTAAGACCACCTTCTCAATGCGACTCCGTATTCAGCTCATGGTCAACGGTATCCGACCCGTAGTCATCTCGCTGGATAACTACTTCGTCAACCGCGAAGACACGCCACGCGACGAGAACGGCGAGTGGGATTTCGAGGATCTGCACGCACTGGATCTGCCGCTACTGGCGCAGCATATGACCGATCTGTTGGAGGGCAAGGAGGTGTCGCTGCCTACCTATAACTTCGAGACCGGCAAACGCGAGTACCGCGGCAATAAGTTGCAGTTGGAGCCGGATGACGTGTGCATCCTCGAGGGTCTGCACGCTCTGAACCCCGAACTGATGCCCTCCGTACCGGCTGAGGCTAAGTTCAAGATCTTCGTATCCGCACTCACTTCCGTCAACCTCGATAACCACAACTGGATCCCTACCACCGATGTCCGACTCATCCGTCGTATCGTGCGCGACTACCGCTACCGCGGCTATAGCGCCCTGGATACCATCGGTCGCTACGATAGCGTCCGTCGCGGCGAGGAGAAATGGATATATCCCTACCAGGAGGAGGCCGACGTCATGTTCAACTCCGCCTTGCTCTTTGAGCTCGCAGTGCTGAAGCGTCACGCAGAGCCGATCCTGGAGGAAGTGCCTAAATATGTGGACGAATACACCGACGCCCACCGTCTATTGAAGGAACTGTCGTATTTCGAGTCCATCCCCGAACGCGAGATACCGCCTACTTCGTTCCTCAGAGAGTTCGTCGGCGGCTCTTCGTTCCGTTATTAACCCTTATTAGAAATGAAGCTGACAAACAACGTACTGATACTCTTATTCGGCCTTTCCCTGTCGCTCGGCGTACGAGCACAGCAGGTGTCCGACTCCGTGACGATGGAATTGCCCTATCCGGCTATCCTCAACGATATGCCCAATGCCCGCGTCGTGCAGGACTCACTCGTCACACTGCTCATGCAGGAGAAGATCGCCGGCGTCACGCGCGGTCTGATGGAGATGCAGGGATTCCGGGTGCAGATCTATTCGTCCAACACGCCTTCCACCTCCAAGCAGGAGGCTATGCTCCTGGAGCAAAACCTGCGCGACTCGGTCGAGGTGCCCGTCTATGTACTCTATACGCCGCCCTTCTGGAAGGTTCGTCTGGGCGATTTTCGCACCATGGAGGAAGCCCGCACCTACAAGGATACCTTCGTCGTAGCCTTCCCGCACTACGCCTCCGAGACCTATATTGTACGCGATAAGATACAGATTAAGAAGTAATCAAGATGGATTTACAAGCCTTTACACCCGACAAAGCCAAGACGGCTCAGATCGAAGAGCATATCACCGCGCTCCTCTCACTCATTGGCGAAGATCCCGCCCGCGAGGGTCTTGCCCGTACGCCTCATCGCGTAGGCAATGCGATGCAATTCCTCACGAAGGGCTACCACGAAGACCCCGATGCCATTCTTCGCTCCGCCCTCTTCGAGGAGGACTACAAGCAGATGGTCGTGGTCAAGGATATCGATTTCTACTCGCTCTGCGAACATCATATGCTGCCCTTCTTCGGTCGCGCCCATATCGCGTATATCCCTAACGGTAAGGTCACCGGACTGAGCAAGATCGCCCGCGTGGTAGATGTCTTTGCCCGCCGCCTGCAGATTCAGGAGCGCCTCACTACCGATATCAAGGACTGCATCCAGCGTACCCTGAATCCCTTGGGAGTCATGGTCGTCATCGAGGCCGAACACCTATGCATGCAGATGCGAGGGGTGCAGAAACAGCACTCCATGACCGTCACCTCCGATTTCACGGGAGCCTTTACGCGCCCCGAGACCCGCGAGGAGTTCTTACGACTGATTCGAAACTAAGCGCAACCGTGCTGCAGCTTACCTGCCAGGAAGGGCAGATAGCGGTTGATAAGCATGATTAACGGGATACACACTGTGATGGAGCCTGCCCATAGGAGCAGGCTTCCTTCGTTTGTACTGTAGAACGACAGGGGTACGCCTGCTATCATCAGCGCCCCCTTGATGGCGCCGAACAAAGGCAGATGCATGCAGAGGATCAATAGCGTATTGCGTCCGAGCCATGCATAGGCTGTCCCTACCTTCTTGATACGCCCTACGCCGAGTGCCGTCAGCCACCAAAAGGCGATCACTAACGCCTCGCCTATATAGAAGAGCACGGGATTGCCGTACAGGCCTTCCGACAGCTTGATATCCGCATTATAGTGTCCTATTAAGTCCACTCCTATGACGGCCGCGATCCACGCTGCGAGGAGCCAAGCTACCGTAGTCTTATTCGATAACTGCTCCACCGCTCCGCGGCTCGCCTTACCTGCTACATAGAGCGGCAGCACCGCCATCGCCGTATCGATGCTCCACATCAGATGCCAATCCATCCATTGACCGATGACGACTCCGGCTATAGCAATCCCGATCGTAGCCGGCCACAGCCACCGCGAAGGCAAGCGGGCGATGAGGTAATAAATCCATTCGACGATAAATAGGCAGCACAGAAACCATAGCGGACCGTTCTGTATTAGTCGTTCGCTGCGGCCGATAAGCATGCCTCTCAGCGGCTCCCACCAGGCTATGGAGACGCCGGCATCGCTGCCGTACTTACGACCGATCACAAGCCACGCCAACCATGAGAGTAGGCCGAAGGCTATATAGGGTATCAGCAGTCGGAGACTGCGGCGGCGAAAATAGCTGCGGACATCCATCGCGGCATCGGCAAACAGACCCGCTACGTAGAAGAATGCCGGCAGGCAGAGTAGGTAAGCCAGACTCTTCACCTCGGCTTGAATCCCCGTGTGGTACAGCACGACAGCCAATATACTGCCGGCTTTCATGCCATCTGCCCAATGAAGACGTTCCTTACTCATCGTCGTGCATCATTAGGCCTGCTATTCGCAGAATCGTGGGATAGAGAAAATCCGTATAGCACCGCTCGTCGGTCAGCGACTTGAGGTAGGCAACATTGTCGGGATAGCGTGCCGCGTAGCGGTCGGAGTACCATATGATGCAGGCCGGATTCAGGGTCTCGGGTTCGTCGTTGCCGTGCATGTATACATTCCTCTCGCCCAAGGCCTCGCCGTGGTCGCTGAGGTAGATAAGTACGGCGCAGCGGTCTTCCAGCATCTGAATGAGACTATCCAGGAAGGCGTCATTATAGAGCGCCGTATTGTCGTACGAGTTATTGATCTCCTCGCGTGTGTTGCTGCTGACGACGCGGTTGGTGGTCAGGGGTTGGAACTGTTGGAAGGCCTCCGGCACGTGGTTATTGTAGTACCAGTGACTGCCGATGGCGTGCAGTACGTAGAGCTGTCGCGGGTTGGTCTCGGCGGCCTGCAGCGCCGTGAGCGGCGCGATGAGTTCCTCGTCGTACCAGGGGTCGAAGACGAATACCGACTTGCCTGCATTGGGGAAGATGACCGTGTCGGCCTCGTGGATAAAGGCGGTGTAGGTCTTACCCATATCCTGATTGCTGAGCCAGGCGGTCGCGTAGCCGTAGTCGCTCATCACCCGCACGAAGGAGTGATACTGTGCGCTGCGCTCGGGGTGCAGACTATCCGACGGCGTCATCATATACGGCACCGAGGCCGAGGTGTAGCTATAGGGGGTATAGACCTGCGGGAGGGAGAGGACATTCCCGCGGCGACTGAGTTTGGGGCTGGTCTCTCGTTCGTAGCCGTTTAGGCTCAGGCGGTCGGCTCTAAGTGCTTCGCCCAAGACGAAGACCACGGTCAGACTGTCCGCTTCCGTTACTTGCTCTGTCGGCCACACGAGGCGTTCCTCTCGCTCGATCTGCCGCTGCTGCAGGTACTCCACCGTGCATCGTACTACGTTATACGGATAGCGCTGATTAAGCGATTGATGCAGGCGGCTGTTGCCGAAGTAGTAGGCGCTCCATAGCACCACGACGGCCAGCAGTTGCCAACCCTTATTCAGCGTCTTAGGCTGCCGCCAACGCCAAAGGATGAGGCAGACTGCTGCGATGAGGTTCATGGCCACCCAAACCCAGATGCGCCAATCCACCACGCCCGCTATCGTGCCGGCGTTGGTGTGCAGCGTCGCCTCGATGACCATAGGGGTGATCGTCGCGTGGTACGCTACGCGGAAATAGGCGACTACCGCGCCGAGTGCGCCGTATATCGGCAGCAGCACGGCCGCTACCAAACGGTTCAGTCCTATCAGCCAGATGAGAAACAGATTGCCTATCCCTACGGCTATGACATAGGCGGCAAGGGTCAGTACGCTTCGCACATTATCGGCGGGGTTATCCAGAAAATCCGGCAGCGCAAAGCACAGCGTTGCCCACAGCGTGGCAACGGCTACCCAGACACTATAGCGGGCGATTGCTCTCATTAGCGGTTCATGACGAGTATCTTAACGATCGCGTGATTCTTGCCGTCGGAGGTGTTGCAGAAGGCGGTATAGACACCGCTCGATACGCGTTGTCCCTTACCGTTCGTGAGGTCCCAGGTCGCGAGGCCGCCGTTCGATTGGGTCGTATAGACCAGGTTGCCGCCGCCGTCTACGATCTTGACCATCGTCTCGGCCATCATGCCGGTGATCGTGACATAGCCGGCAAAGTTGGGCGTGACGGGATTCGGATAGGCGTACAGTTCGGAGTAGTCCTCCTTAGGTTCGGAGGCATCGCTGTGGTACGACATCAGGCCGTTACCCGTGCCCACGAACACTTCTCCCGTGCTGGGATGGATGGCCAGACAGCGTATCATATCCGACGGCAGCGGGGAGTTGGTGCCGGTGAAGTGCTCGATGGTCTCCTCGCCGTCTTCGCTCACCAGGTAGAGTCCGCTGGACTCCGTACCGATCCATTTGCGGCCTACGCCGTCCTCCTGGATGCAGTTGATCTGCTCGGTGCCGAGCAAGTAATCGGCGAGGTTGGTGCCGTCGTTGCGCGGTATCTTGATGCGTCGGCAGGCATTACTTCCCTGCAGCATCTTGCTTACGTCATCGATGATGAACAGTCCCTCGTCTGTGCCTACCCACAGCTCTCCGTTCGCCATCTGCGCGATGCAGTAGATATAGGTAGGTTGGATCGGTTTGTTGTCCTGATCGTAGAACTGCGAGAGGAACACTGCGCGGTCGTCGGTCTGCTTCTCCAGCGTGCCGTTGTCGTTCCATACTCCTATACCCGCACCGGCACGACCGTTGGAGATGATCTTGACCTTGCTGTCCTGATTCCAGATGAGCAGATCGCGCGTACGGTTCAGACCGCTGCAGGCGTTGTTGCTGATGATGACCCAGGTGCCGTCTTTCTTCAGTACCTTGACGCCGTGCTTCGGACGATTGGTCATCCATAGGTTGCCCTCCGCGTCGTATACCAAGCCGTCCACCCAGGTGTACAGCTCCGGATAGGTGGTCTCGATGGCGGTCTCCAAGGGACTGTTGAAGGGCGTATAGAGTTTGTAGAAACGGTCGTTACGAAACTCCACAAGGCCGTTACCGCAGCTGGCGGCAAAGAAATGGTGCGGATCTTCGGGGTCGATGATACCGTCCGAGTAATCGAGCGCCGCCATCTGGGAGTTATAGTCCAGATACGAGGTGGGGTAGTTGTTCCATATCCCGCTCTCGTAGAGCATCACGGTAGCGTGATGGTGGTAGGTCGTGGTGAAATAGCCGCCGGGCACCATGATCATCTTCTCCTTCTCGAATCGCATTCGGTAGCAGTAGTTCTCGATCGGTCCCTGCGGTTTATAGGTCTGCGTGCTGCCTTTCTCGTAGCAGTTGATACCTACGTCGCCGGCCGCGATCCAGTAGGCCGTACCGTCGCGGCATACATCCTCGGTCGAATAACCCGGGCTGTAGCGCTCCATGCTCGTCTTGCCCGTCATCCGGTAGAATTGCTCCGCCTCGAGGCAGAATAGGTCCGTTCCCGCCTGACGGATACTGCTAAAGCGGATACTGTCCGCCGTCACCGTCCAGGTCGTGCCGTCTCGCATATACAAGAGCGAGTCGGCCAGCATATAGAGCCTGTTCTCCCACACTGCCAGGTGCGTCTGCACATGGTTGCCCACGAGGTTGGTATCCTTCTTCCAGAACGAGTAGTCCAGCAGGTTATCCCCCGTATAGGCGCTGTAGAGCACGTGGTCGGAGATGGCCATGAGCGTGTCGCCCTTCTTGGCTACGGCGTTGAGGTTCACCTCCTGACCGTCTTCGCCGATATAATAGGTGTCGAGTATCTCGCGCTTGACGAGGTTGACGGCTACTATTCCGAACTGCATCGGCAGGTAGGCTACGCCGCTCTCGATATAGATGCCGTTGGCCTCTTTGGAGGCATTCATCTGCTTCTGTGCCATATCGCTGATGCCCCGTACGTTCTCGTCCTTGTCCATCAGGTCGATCATACCGTCGGCGTAGAGGATGATGAGTTGGGAGGTCGTTTTGTCGTAGCCCAACTTGACTACCGTCGCTCCGCTCAGGCCGGTCATCTTGGAGTAATAACTGATCTCGCCCGTAGTCTTATCTACGCTGCACAAGGCCCCATAAGCCTGCGCATAGATGCGGCTGCCGGCGTCTACCAGCTCGCTTACATTGCCGTAGGCATAATGCGCCGTCCAACTCTTCATCTGTCCGTACGACACATCCTCCTCGTCGGCCATCGCCACCACCGGCACCAACATCAGCAATAATCCTATGAATATCCTTTCAATTTTCAACTTTCAACTTTCAACTTTCAATTGTCAATTGCTTGAAAGCAATTGACCTGTGGCTTATATGATTTTTTTCCTCGTCTGTCATCTGAGCAAATGTGCGTCCCCTGCCGTTGTCGTCCTCCTCTTGGGGCACGAAGAGTCGGTCGTAGCCGAATCCGTTCTCGCCGCGTTCGGCCGTCTCGATGCGTCCGCGGACGATGCCCTCGTATTGTTCTTCCTTTTCGCCCCGTATCAGGGTCACCACGGTGCGGAAGCGTGCTTCCCTGTCCGTCATGCCCGCCATCTCACGAAGCAACTTAGCGCGGTTGGCGGCATCGTTGGCCGGCTCACCCGCATAGCGTGCCGAGTATACGCCCGGCTGTCCGTTCAGTCCCTTTACTTCCAATCCCGTATCGTCGGCTATCACCCCGTCTATCAGGGGCCATTGGCCGTTGGCTTTTAGCCATTGGCAGATCGTCTCTGCCTTCTGGCGACTGTTGGCGTTCAGCGTCTCTCCCGTCTCCGGTATATCCCCGCTGAAGCCTGCGTCGCTGAGCGAGATAACCTCACAGGTCGGAGGAAGTATCTCGCGTACTTCCTCCAACTTATGACGGTTATTGGTTGCAAACAGAAGCCTCATCTGCGCGGTTTGATGTTCAGTTTCACGGGCTTGATCATGTTCTCCGGACTGAGGATCGTATCCAGTTCCTCTTTGGTCAGGATGCCGTGCTCCAGCACCAGTTCGTATACGCCGCGACCCGTTGCCATCGCCTCCTTGGCGATCTTGGTCGAGTTCTTGTAACCGATGATCGGGTTCAGAGCCGTTACGATACCGATACTTCCGGTGATGTAGTTGCGGCAGCGCTCCTCGTTGGCCTTGATGCCGTCGATGCAGTACTTGCGCAGTACATCAAATCCGTTCATCATGATCTCGGCGCTCTCGAAGCAGCATTGTGCCATCGTGGGCTCCATCGCATTCAGCTCCATCTGAGCAGCCTCGTTGCACATAGCTACGCACAGGTCGTTACCGATCACCTTGTAGCAGATCTGGTTCATCACCTCGGGGATGACGGGGTTCACCTTACCGGGCATGATGCTGCTGCCGGGCTGACGTGCAGGCAGGTCGATCTCATGCAGACCGCACTTCGGGCCGCTGCCCAGTAGACGCAGGTCGTTGGATATCTTATTCAGTTTGGTCGCGATGCGGCGCAGTACGCTGGAGTAACCTACCATGCAGCTCGTGTCGCTCGTGGCGGCTACCAGGTCTTCGGCCAATACGACCTTCCAACCCGTTACTTCGGCCATCGCCTTCACGCACTTCTCGCTGTAGCCCGGCTCCGAGCATATACCCGTACCGATAGCCGTAGCACCCATATTGACGGTGAGGAACTCCTCGGCCGCGTCGTTCAGGTGCTTCACTTCGTCTCTGAGTATCGAGGCAAAGGCGCCGAAGGTCTGACCCAGTGTCATCGGCACGGCGTCCTCCAACTGCGTACGACCCATCTTGAGCACGTTCTTGAACTCCTCGGCCTTCTTCTGGAAAGCATCGATGAGCAGCTCATAGTGCTTCATGTACTCCATATGCGTGGCATACAGACCCATATGGATCGCTGCCGGATAGGCATCGTTGGTACTCTGCGAGCAGTTCACGTGGTCGTTGGGCGAGCAGTATTGGTATTCACCGGGCTCGTGACCCATGATCTGCAGCGCACGGTTGGCGATGACCTCGTTGGCGTTCATGTTCGTGGTCGTGCCCGCTCCGCCTTGGATCATATCCACGGGGAAGTGCTCGTGCCATTGGCCGGCCAGTATCTCCTCACAGGCCTGCTTGATGCCCTTGAATTGTTCGTCACTGAGCAGTCCCAACTCATGGTTCGCCATCGCGGCGCCTAATTTGGTATAGGCCAAACCGTTGATGAAGGCGGGATAGTCCTGCAGTTTGAATTTAGAGATAGGGAAGTTCTCGATGCCGCGCATCGTTTGTACTCCGTACAGCGCCTCCACGGGTATCTGGAGTTCGCCAATCAAATCGCTCTCTGTGCGAGTCTTTCCGCTAAATGTAAGCATGTCTTTTTATTAGATTATTGGTTAATATTTTCGTTGCTATTCCAAATAACGCGCAAAGATACAACTTTTTTCTGACATATGCAAAAAAAATCGCAGAAATCTTGCGAAATCTGCGATTTTCATGTACGATGTACTATGTACGATGTACGATTGATGTACGATTTAGTTGATGTACGATGGACCTTCGTCCTTTTTTACCTTCGTAAATCCTTCGTACATCGTACATTTGTCCTTCGTACATCATCCTTGGTGGGCTTGGTCGTACGCGTCCAACTCTTGCGCCCAGATGTAGGCCTTCAAGGTGGGTTGACCACCGGCGAGGTCCTTC
>CAMJDT010000005.1 GCA_946404495.1 uncultured Bacteroidales bacterium | reverse complement strand
GGGGTTTCACACGTTCGATTTGAGCCTTGATGGCTTTCTCTTGGGTACGCAGGTCGTAGAGCGCTGCGAGGTTTTGGGTGGTTAATTCAGTTGTCATAGTAGTTGAAATTAAAAATTAAAAATTAAGAATTAATTGAGGCTCTGAGGGTTTCGAGTTCCTTTTTGAACTCATCATCAGATAGTCCGTGAGGATCCTGTAAGTAACGCAGGCGCTCGTAGGGGAGGCAGCGGAGGTCGCCGTCGGGGAGGAGGGCAGCGATGGCGCGTTGACGTACATCGGCGATACGAAAATGCTCCGAGATGGAGACGCAGAGGAGGTTGTCGATGCGATTGTCGGTAACGATACCGTTGAGGTGGTGGATCTGGTGTTCGGGCGGGATCGGTTGACCGCTCCAGGCGAGATAGACGGCATGAGAGACTAAGACGGGGTTGTGAAACCCAAAGGCATCTTTGAATTGCAGATACCGTTGTTTGCGATTCGCGTTGGATGGATCCTTGCTATTCGCGCTAGTGGTTGGAGTGCCTTTTATCAAGGTCTTAACGCCATCAGGCGCGATGCGCAGACCTATCTCTCCGTCGCATGAGACATAGAACCGGTAGCCGTTATCCGGTTCACGGGAAACGGGATGTAGCTGCGTTCCGTTAAAACCTAAAACTTTGTTCATAATGCATCGCCACTCGGAGGGATGTTATCTCCGAAAGGCGCTGCAAAGGTACGGCTTTTAAAACAAAACATGAGATCAGTCAGTGACCCCATGTTTGTCGTAGAAAATGTTAACGTGCGCGCGTTGGCGGCTGGTTTTAAAGCTCGCAGGGTGCCTCCATTTTTTTGATGGCCATCGACACGGTATGCGGCTCTATCTCCCGATAAGCACCTCCCATTTGGCTGATGATAGCCTTGGTGTAAACGATACGTTTTTGGTAGCCGTAGGTGCGATAGGGTTCGTAACGGAGCACGAGGCTGTAAAGACGGTAGTAGAAATCTAACGTCCAAGCGCGATCAAACATCGCCATGCAGTCCTCCCAGAGTCCTGCATTGATTTGTGCCGTAATGGCATCATAATAAGTTTTCATTTTTTCACAAGTTTTATGCTCAGCTCTGTTTCAGCAAAACGCGTTTTTATGGATCCAAGCCAAAGCAAAACCTTGCGATTAAACAATAAATAACAGCGCCTCTCCAATGAAAGACGCTGCAAAGGTACTGCTTTTTTGTAACATGACCAAGGACATCAGTCCCTAAATTATGTCCTATTCTGTCCTTTTGTCCTTTTGTGCCATATTTAGGCGATTTTGGTGCCGATTAATGTTCTTTCGAAGGGAATCATCATTGATATCTATATGCAATTCTGCCTTGAGTTTTTCGCATACATCCTTCAAAGGGTGTTCTTTATAGTAATGTTGGAAGGCAGGATCGGTTTTGAGTTTGGCTTCCAGATATTTTCGGATAGCATTATAATCTCCTGCTTGCGGTTTGGTATATTTTAGGAATTCTTCATATTCCTTATCCTGCAGAGAGATCTGCGCATCTATGCGATGAACCGACAATAGGTATTCATAGTAGGGCAACTGGTCTATATCCGATTCATCGAGGAGGTATTCTGCATTATCCACAATAAATTGCAGGATTTGTACGCGCATTGAAGGATTGTCTATCGACCTTAAGAGATTCTCAATGAGACGAGGTTCGATCGCAAAATACATTTCCTCCTTCCAATCAACATAAGCGGGAGACTTAAGCCATCCATCGTTGAACATTTTGACTAAGCCCTCAAACTGAACATCATGCTCTGACCACTTATGTTCCTCCATATATTGGTGGATTTTATCGTTATTATAATCAAACATAAAGTAGTCATAACACATATCCGAGTATATACGATCACACACCGAATAGCTGAATGAATTTTTTCGCATTTCTTCGACCTCGTCTGGCGTAAGTGATTCGTAGATATCTTTTTCGCCATCAAAAAAAGGGCAATGCGTCCAATCTTGGAGACAATCTTTTAACGTAAGACGTTTTTTCCTGGGTTTGTTGGGTTCGTTTTCCATAATGGAATATTATTTTCCGTGTGCGGCTGCGATGTCTTCGGCGATGATGTTCATGGCGACGAAGCGGTAGCGTTGGCTGTCGTGGGGGATGTTGCCCGTTTTGGCAGTGACGCGCGCGACGATATCCTCCCGCTCGAGCGCCGATGGATCCGGCTGTACGAGCAACAACCGGCCTGCCGCGCAAGCCTCGAAATACGCGCCGGTAGGTTTGTAATACTTATAGTGAGGACTATCGGGAGCGGGGAAGCCCTCGGTGAGGAGGATGATCAATTGATACCCCCCCCCTCGCGCAATGCGCGGCAGATCTGCTTCTCGCCCTCCGAGATGGCGCCGCTGACAAAGACGGTGCCGTTGGCAGCAGCGCTAAGGCAGTCGGCTTTACGGGCATCTATCTCGGCCTGCGACATGCGGCGCGAGCATTGCAAGACCGCCTTCTGGGGATTTTCGGCGAGGAAGATATTGCCTAATACGAGGCAGGGGGTATTAGCGATGAGTTTGTCCTGCTTGATACGGAAGAGGTCGGGATTGGCGCGCTTGAGCCACAGCCGACGGGGGTTGTCGTGGACATAGTCGATCATATGTCGCAATTGGCCTCGCTCATATAAAAATCGATCATGATATCCGGCCGGTATTGATTGCCACAGTGAGCCAATGCTCGCAAAAATGCAAGCAAATGCAACGACCGCCTGCGGCGGATTCTCTCGCTCTGAGGAGGCGTTCCATTTGGCGGCATTATTGCCGCCATTAGCTGCTATGATAGGATTCTCTCGCTCTACAGAGGCGTTCCATTTGGCGGCATTATTGCCGCCATTAGCTGCTATGATATCATATTCCCGTTTATAGAGCGATGTCGCGGCGCTTTTGAAGCTACGAACAATCTCACCGACCGACCGCTTCATAGGTCGCAACACCTGTATTACCAGATGTATATGATCCGGCATCACCTGTACTGCGAGCACTTTTATATCGATATCCTTAGAAGCATAGAACGACGGCAGATCGCGTAACATACGCTCGATGCGTTTACCAAATGGATTTAGATCTATCCGCGCCTCGTCAGGACTATCGCCGACCAACTCTCCAAATAGCGGGAAACGCTCCGCTACCGTCATCGTCAGATGGTAAACGCCTTCTCCCTTATAGTCCCAGCGATTACTTCGATGATGCCGCTCCTTATCGGTCGTCATCCTCCAGCCGTGCTCCGTATATTCCAGTTCGCTCATCCTTCTATCACCTTTCTCTCGTCATCCGTGAGGCCGTAGAGGGCATAGACGAGGCTATCGATGTCGCGGTCGGTCTCGGCAATCTGGGCGGAGATGTCGTTGAGGGCATCTTTGTAGATCGTGAAGTACTCGTCCCACTCGTCTTGTTGGGAGAGGCTCAGCTTTATCTTCTGCTTCTTCAGCTCCGCCACGAAGCCCGCGAAATCCAGACTATCAAAGGTCTCCAACGCTCCCGTCACCTTCACCTCCGGTATATTATCCTGCAACCGCTTCAAGAACCGCGCACGCTTGGTCTGGAGATCTCGGTTCAGAGTAAGCATGCGATCCGCAAGGTCAATAAACGGCTGCTGATTGGAGCAGGCAGGGATGCAGAAATTCTCAAAATAGACCTTCCGTATTTCGCGCGTACCGCCCAATAGTTCCGGACAATTATACCAAATCCACAACTTACACAGCTTAGAATTAAATATAGCCGTCAGGAATTTCAGACTAACCGACTCATCTTTGGCGGTCATTATAAACGCCTTATTATTGCAAATCATCGGCTCTTCTTCGTACACAAATGGGAAGAAGGCAGTTATTTCACAATATACTATCTTAGGTTTCGAAAATTCGTTATGATAGCCTATTGTATCTTGCGTTTCAAACCACTTATTTGCAGTCTTTTTCCGAGATCCGGGTTTGCCCGATTGCTCTAATCGTTCATAGCCAAATGACAAAAGATGATTTTTAATAGCAGGATAATTCTCTATATCAAGAGACAAAGCAGGGAAAGTACATATCATATACTGCCCTTCACTACGTGAATACCAAGCTTTTAAATCTCTTCCTCGCAAGAAAGGTTTTATAAGTTCAGCACTTTTCGGATCTTCGCTAATCAAACGCTTGCGTGTCTCCTCATCAATATAGAAAGCATCGTTAAAACCTGTCAAGGCGCCTCGATATATTTCTACCGGCAATTCCTTTAGCGGCGTGCCTTGTTTCATTTTTTTGAGGATGTTCAAATGCGCGCGAGGTTGGATACTCCACTCCGCCTCACCGAACTCGTCGTGCGGGAATAATTCCAGACCGGCTTTCACTTCGTTAATGAAGTCACCGTTATAGGTCTTATTATTCAGCGACAGCGCCTCTACATCACAAGGCGTACCACCTTTCTTGGTAACAAATATACAAACGATCGTAGCTGCTCCTTCGAAGAACTGCACATCGCCGAAATTAACGATCTGTTGCAGGTTGGTATTTGCCATAAAGCGTCGGAGCTCTTTGCCATATGCAACCAACATCCACTTATTCGGCATAATGAAGGACTGATAGCCGCCCTCTTTCAGGAGGCTGTATCCGCGCTCTGTGAATAGGCAATACAGGTCGGCACTCTTATTATATACCTCATAGCCGCATCGTGCATAGACATCGCTCATCGCTCCCATTGACTGCAGCTGCACATACGGCGGATTGCCGATTACTATATCAAAACCACCCTTCTCGAAGACTTGCGGGAACTCTTTCTGCCAGTCGAAAGCCTTGTCGCCGGCGATTGCGGGATCGGAGATCAGCGAGTTGCCACACTTGATGTTGTTGTTGAGGGAGTTGAGTTTGCGGTGGGGTTTGGCGGTACGGAGCCACAAGGCGAGACGGGCGATCTCGACGCTCTCTTCGTTGATGTCGACGCCGTAGAGGTTGTTCTCCAGAATCGAGTTCTCCACGGCTTGGAAAGCGATCGCCGAACCGGTGATCTTGGCTTCCATCTCATCAATGAGTTTATGCTCCGCCATCAGGAACTGCAGCGCGGCATTGAGGAAAGCACCACTTCCGCAGGCGGGATCACAGATCGTGATACCGAGCAACCACTCGCGGTACGTAGTCAGCTGATCCAGGAGGCGTTTCTTCGTGGCCATCTGGCGGTTTTTGTCAGCAAAATACTCCGCCTCATTGATCCCCAGCTCGCTTTTCTTCTCCGCGCAGAGCCTGCCGACGGTGTTCTCGACGATGTACTTGGTGATATACTGCGGGGTATAGAAGACACCATCCCGCTTGCGTTTGCTGACAGTAGGAGCCTCACCTGCGTTGATTTGTGCAGTTACTTCCTCTATCTCTGAAAGAGAGTTCTCAAAGATATGTCCAAGGATATTGACATCGACCTCGGTGGAATAGTCGTAGTCGGCGAGGCGGCGCGTAAAGCGGGCGAGGATATCGTCGCTGATCGTGAGGCTGTCGAGCACGCTATCGGGTTTGAACAGCCCTCCGTTGTAGGCGAAGATCTCGTAGCGTTTGCCCTGATGGCCGGTGTTCATATAGCCGAAGTATTTCTTGATGCGGTCGTAGAGGGGGATATAAGCATCCATCTCCTTGAGTTGCTCCCACTGGTTGAGGATCTCGACCATCGAGTTGGGCGGCAACAGACCGCAGTCTTCGGCGAAGAAGATGAACAGCAGCCGGTCGAGCAGTTTCTGGGTCTTACGGAAGAGGAGCAGAATCTGCTCTTTGGGGGTATCATTGGAGGTGTTATGCGAGAGGATGTCCGCAAATATCTCGCGCTTGAAGGCCGAGTAGTCGCGATAGAGTTGCTGGGTGATCTGGTCCTCGTTGCTGACGCTCTCCTGCTTGGCGCGAAGCGGGAGGTCGGCACTTATGTTCGTCCACGCGAGGCAGAAATACAGCAGCCGGAAGTCGTCCTCCGTGAGCGTGAACAGGTTCCACTCGATGTGCTCGACGGCGTTGTCTATATAGAATCGCAGTTTCTCGAAGTTGGAGATGACCACGTAGCGCGTATCCTTGTGCTGGCTCTTGTAGCCGAAGGCCTGCCGCTCTACGTGGCTGAGATCGGTGGTCTTGTGGTCCTTGAGCTCGATGACGCCGATGACTTTGTCGTTACGCAGAATAGCGCCGTCGGCTTTCTTGGCATCGGTCTCGTTCTTCTGCTCGGTGATGAGGTTGAAGTTGGGCGAGGGGTTAAGCGTATAGCCGAATACCTTGACGAACAGCTCGCGTAGGAATCCTTCCTGGAACTGCTCCTCTTTGGACGAACGGATATTGTCTTGGATCTCCTTGTTGAGAAAATACGCCTGGTACACTTCCCACGCTTTTGTCACCTGCTCCTTATCGCCCGCCGCGAGGTACTTCTTAATGACGCTATTCTGAAAAAACATAGTATATGGTTTTATGTTATCTGATTTCTGCGCTGCAAAGGTACTACATTTTTCTCACATATGCAAATCTTTTTTCAAATTTTCAGGCGAAACACGCTAATTTGAACAAAAAGAAAGGCACAACCTTTCGATTGTGCCAGGTTATTTTCCGAGTAAGGCTTTGAGGGATTCGAGGGAGAGGGCGGATTGGTCTTGGAGGATCGGGGCGACCATCAGCAGATGGCGCGGGTCGGTCACATCCCAATGGTAGCCGTTGGGGATCGTTTTCGTTTCGCCCTGCAAGACATAGACATACCCGAAGGTCTTGCCGTCTTTTAGCAGACGATCGATGCACAGGACGCGGCACATCTTGCGGTCGATCACGATGTTGCGCCAGATATATTGCGGCGGTTGCGGCGCATTGGAAGACGAAGAGAAAGTGGTTCGGTGAATCATCTGCGCCCCTTCATCATCTACCTCGTAGTCAGGCGCAAGACTTACGTACCGATCGCATCGGAAAGCATAGACCTCCGGCTTGACTTGCCGGAATTCACTCACCCGGAACGGCAGATCGTTTTGCACAGACTGCGCATACTGAGTATCCGTCAACTGTTTCTGACTCCCGCAGGCAACCAGGCACGTCGCCGCAAGGAGGATAACGAATAAGCGTTTCATCATAGACATAAACCATTTTCGCGTTTCTGCGTGCAAAGATACGAAAAATAATTGATAATTGATAATTGACAATTGAAATTTAATTTTTTTTCGAAGAATGCTTGCATATTTGAAAAAAATGTTGTACCTTTGCAGCGCATTTTGTGCTTGAATGAAAGATGGATTGGAAAACACCTATAATATAGATATGGAAAATACAACATATACACAGAAAGAAGCCGAAGAGGCATCGGTCGCGTACTTCCGGGGAGACGAGTTAGCCGCTCGCGTTTGGAGCACCAAGTACGCATTAAAAGACAGTTACGGGCACCTGTATGAGCTCACGCCCGACGATATGCACCACCGCATGGCTCGTGAGATCGGTCGCATAGAGGCCAAATATGGCAAGAGGACGAAAGGCGAGAGTCATCCGCTGAGTGAGGAGGAGCTGTATGAGTTGATGAAGGACTTCCGCTACATCGTGCCGCAAGGCAGTCCGATGACGGGTATAGGTAATGACTTTCAGGTAGCAAGCCTGAGTAACTGCTTTGTAATCGGTCAGGACAGCGAGGCAGACTCCTACGGTGGCATCATCCAATTGGACGAGGAGCAGGTGCAACTGATGAAACGTCGCGGCGGTGTAGGTCACGACCTCAGTCATCTTCGTCCGAAAGGCAGTCCGGTGAAGAACTCGGCGCTGACGAGTACGGGTATTGTGCCCTTCATGGAGCGCTACAGCAACTCGACGCGCGAGGTAGCACAGGACGGCAGACGCGGCGCGCTGATGTTGACCGTGAGCATCAAGCACCCCGATAGCGAGGCCTTCATCGATGCCAAGATGGAGCAAGGCAAGGTAACGGGCGCTAACGTGAGCGTCAAGATACACGACGATTTTATGGAAGCCGTCTTTGCCGACGGCAGATACCAACAGGAGTACCCTATCTTCTCCAATAATCCGTTGTATAAGAAAGAGATCGACGCCAAGGCGCTGTGGAAGAAGATCATCCACAATGCCTGGAAGAGTGCCGAACCGGGTGTGCTGTTTTGGGACACGATCATCCGCGAGAGCGTGCCGGATTGCTATGCCGACCTCGGCTACCGTACCGTCAGCACCAATCCCTGCGGCGAGATACCCTTGTGTCCGTACGACAGCTGCAGACTGCTGGCTATCAACCTCTATTCCTACGTCAAGAACCCCTTCACCAAGGAGGCCGAGTTCGACTGGGAGCTATTCCGCAAGCACGTGGGCTACGCCCAACGCATGATGGACGATATCATCGACCTGGAGATGGAGAAGATCGATAAGATCCTACTCAAGATCGCCAACGACCCCGAGGACGATGTGATCAAACGCGTAGAACGGGAGCTGTGGGAGAAGATCATGAAGAAGACCTCGCAGGGTCGTCGTACGGGTGTAGGCACCACGGCGGAAGGCGATATGCTGGCCGCAATGGGTCTGACCTACGGTACGGACGAGGCTACACGATTCAGCGTGGAGGTACATAAGACCCTCGCGCTGGCCGCCTATCGCAGCAGCGTAGAGATGGCCAAAGAGCGCGGCGCCTTTAAGATCTACGACGCCAAACGCGAGGAGAATAATCCCTATATACAGCGGCTGAGAGAAGCCGATCCGGCATTGTACGAAGAGATGGTGAAGGTAGGCCGGCGCAACATCGCCTGCCTGACGATCGCTCCTACGGGCACGACCAGCATCATGACGCAGACTACGAGCGGTATCGAACCCGTGTTCCAACCCGTCTATCGTCGTCGCAGGAAAGTCAACCCCAACGATAAGAACGTGCATGTGGACTACGTAGACGACGTAGGCGACAGCTTTGAGGAATACATCGTGTTCCACCATAATTTCATCACCTGGATGAACGCCAACGGACATACCTACGACCCCGCACATCGTTATACGACGGAAGAGGTGGAGGCGCTCGTCAAGGAGTCGCCCTACTACCACGCTACGGCCAATGACGTAGATTGGCTGGCCAAGGTGCGGATGCAAGGTGCGATTCAGAAATGGGTGGACCACTCCATCTCCGTCACCATCAACCTGCCTAACGACGTGAGCGAAGAGCTGGTAGGCAAACTCTATGAGGAAGCCTGGCGATGCGGTTGCAAGGGTTGCACGGTCTATCGCGACGGCAGCCGGGGTAATGTATTAGAGGGTATCTCGAAGAAGAAGACGAAAGGCGATAATGGCGAAAAGGCGAATGGCGAAAAGGCGAAAGGCGAAGGAACGAACTGCGTATGCTTCGATAACAAAGTGCGGATACGTCCGGCCGAGCTGGAGTGCGATGTCGTTCGATTCCAGAACAACAAGGACAAATGGATCGCCTTTGTCGGCCTGAAGGACGGTATGCCGTACGAGATCTTCACGGGTCTGGCCGACGACGAAGAGGGACTGCTGCTGCCTAAGTCCGTTACGAAGGGTAAGATCATCCGCGTGGTACAAGAGGACGGCACGAAGCGCTACGACTTCCAGTTCGTCAACGCCCGCGGCTTCAAGACCACGATGGAGGGACTGAGCTATAAGTTCGACAAGGAGTTCTGGAACTACGCCAAACTCATCTCCGGCGTGCTGCGCTACGGTATGCCGATCGACCAGGTCATCAAGATGATCAGCGGCCTGCAGATGGATTCGGAGAGTATCAATAGCTGGAAAGTGGGTGTAGAACGCGCCCTGAAGAAATACATACAAGACGGTACCGTGGTGCAAGGACAGGTATGCCCCAACTGCGGTTCGCCGCTCGTATTTGAGGAGGGATGCATGCATTGCCGCGAGTGCGGGTATAGCAAGTGCGGAAGTTGAAAGGTGAAAAGTGAAAGGTGAAAAGTGAAAGGTGTATACAGCGAAGGATAAAATAAGTGAGTTGATTGCGTCGTCGAAGGAGACGCTGCAGATCGTGAGTCGGTTTGGCCTGCCATTAGGTGTGGAGGACAAGACGATCGATGAGGTGTGCCGCGAGAACGGCATTCATACCACTACGTTTCTGGCTGTGGTCAATCATACGAACAGCGACCGGATCGAGGTGGAGAGCCTGATGGTGTACCTGAGAAACGCTCACCGTTACTTCCTCGACTTCCAGTTGCCCCGCATCCGTCAGGAGCTCATCGAGGCCATCAGCAGCGTGCAGACAGGCAGTCAGATTCCGCTACTCATCATCCGTTTCTACGACGAATATGTAGAGGAAGTGCGCACGCACGTGGCGCACGAGAACGCGCGCGATTTCCAGGAACACGCTCACGACGATGAACAGATAGCTGCCAAACTCAACGAACTCAAGAACCTCATCATCAAATACTACCCCGCCCCGCGGCATAACGGACTGCTATATGCAGCGCTACAGGATATATTTGAGATCGAGAAAGAGTTGGCGCTACACTGTTCCATCGAGGACGATATCCTACTGCCTGCGCTTCGGAAAGAGCGTGCGGAGAAAGGCGAGACGAACCTGAGCGAAAGAGAGAAAGAGGTGCTCATCGAGTTGGTCCACGGGCTCAGCAACAAAGAGATCGGCGACAAACTCTGCATCTCGACGCATACCGTCATCTCGCATCGCAAGAACATCATGCAGAAGCTGAATATCCACTCGCCGGCGGGATTGACCATTTATGCAATCGTCAATCGACTTGTGGAAATTGAAAATTGAAAGGTGAAAGTTGAAAGGTGTTACGCAGGGTGCAAAAATATATCCGTGACCACGAGATGCTGAGCGCAGGCGAGCGCGTACTGGCGGCCGTAAGCGGAGGTGCAGACAGCATCGCACTATTGGATGTGTTGCTCAGGAGCGGCTATGAGTGCGTGGTGGCACATTGTAATTTCCACCTGCGCGGCGAGGAGAGCGATCGGGACGAGCAGTTCGTGAGACAGACAGCAGTAGAACTGGCCGAACGGCTGAAGATCCGTCCTAAATGGATGGAGAAAGGCATAGAGGTGCATGTGCGGGACTTTGATACCATTACGTACGCGCGCAAGACCAAGCAGAGCATCGAGATGGCCGCCCGTGAGTTGCGCTATGCGTGGTTCAGCGAGTTGGCGGAAGAACGAGGATGCAAGAGCGTAGCGGTAGCCCACCACATGAACGACCAGGCGGAGACCATCCTACTGCATATGCGCCGCGGTTGCGGACTGAAAGGGATGTGCGGGATGTGGCCGGTGACGGAATTAAAGGTGAAAGGTGATTGCAGAGTGATACGGCCGCTGCTATGTACAACGCATGATTATATCTGCCACTATCTGAAGGATATACGGGGTATAAATTGGGTGGAGGATTCCACGAATAGCGATACGCGCTATAAGCGAAATGCCATTCGCGAAGAATTGAGCCATTACAGCAAGGCGGAGATAGAACACATTGCACAGCTGGCGGAACATATGCAAGAAGCATATTTAAAGATTAAAGAATAAAGATTAAAGAATATTGAAGCGATACGGACTCATAGGGAAATACTTGGGGCACTCCTATTCGGCGCAGTACTTTACGGATAAGATTGCGCGCGAGGGAGCAGATGCCGTATACGAGGCGCTGGAGATAGCGTCCCTGGAGGCTTTGCCTACGGACCGCGACGGCTATTCCGTCACGATACCGTACAAGGAGGCTATCCTCCCCTACCTGAGTTCACTCGACCCCGTAGCCAAACAGATCGGAGCGGTCAACGTGGTGAAAGGTACGCGCGGATACAACACCGACTGGATCGGATTTACCCGCTCTATACAGCCTCTTTTGCACGCGCGCGACACGCACGCACTCGTGCTCGGAACAGGTGGAGCGGCCAAAGCTGTCGTGTACGCCTTGCAGCAGTTGGGGCTGACGACCGACGTGGTCAGCCGTAAGTCGTTGGTCGTTGGTCGTTGGTCGTTGGTAGATAGCGTGAAGGTTTATACTTACAGCGACTTGAAGGCGGAGGATATGCAGAGGTGGCAAGTGATCGTCAACTGTACGCCGGTAGGCATGTGGCCGAAGACGGAGGAGTGTCCCGACATACCCTATCAAGGACTGACGCCGGAGCATCTGCTATTCGACTGCATCTATAATCCCGAGGAGACGCTCTTCCTCCGTAACGGACGCGAAAAGGGAGCACGGACTAAAAACGGAATGGAGATGCTGCTCATTCAGGCAGATGAGGCGTGGAAGATTTGGAATAAAGAATAAAGAATAAAGATTAAAGAATAAAGATTAAAGAATATTTCATTATTGATCATATGAAAAGACTGTTTTTTGGAATCTTGCTCGCGATGATGAGCCTTACGATGCAGGGACAGGTATGTCTCAGGGTTGATTACAAGGAGATCACGACCGAACGCGGTCCGCTGTATCAATACGCCCACCGTTATCTCAACGCCGGGCAGGTCATCACGGAGGATGGCACGGTTTATGTACTGGAGAACGTGTGCATCGTAGCCGAGAAACCGGAGATGGAGCCCGTAGCACCCGTGGAGGGTCAGCAAGAGAAGACGGTAGCACGGCAAGCGCCGCTGTCGGAGGACGCTATCCTGGCCGGCAGCACGATGAAGATGGCAGAATGCGTAGCCAAGCAGATATACCGTCTGCGCGAAGCACGCGTCAACACCCTCTCCGGCGAGACGGATCATATGCCGGCAGACGGTATGTCGATGCAGTTGGTACTCACGACCCTCAACGAGGAAGAGGAGAAACTGACAGCTCTGTTCGTGGGCACGACGACCGTGACCGAACACAGCCTCTATATCGTGTGCGACAGCCTGCAGGAGGGAAAGAACGTGGCACTCCGTTTCTCGAAGATAGCCGGCCCCGTGGATAAGGACGACCTCAGCGGCGAACCGATCCGCGTGGAACTGAAGGTGGAGAAAGAGCGCCAACAGATCATCGACGAGAATGCCAAGAAGAAGACTCCGCCTACCTATATCGAGGTGGAGAAAAAGAGAACCTATAGGATAATCTACAATCACAAGACGCTGTATGAAAAGACTCTGCTTCGTTAGTATATTGCTGCTCACGGCGCTATTCGTCTCCGCTCAGGAGTTGCGCTGTAAGGTGACCATCAATTCGGACAAGATAGAGGGTTCGAACAAGTCGGTATATGAGACGCTTCGCCAGACCCTGGAGGAGTATATCAACACGACCCGCTGGACCAATCTCACCTTTGCCGAGAAGGAACGTATCGACTGCAGCATGATGATCATCGTCAACTCGGTGGATAACAACGTCTACCACTGCGAGATGCAGATCCAGAGCCGCCGTCCGGTATATAATACCGCGTACTACTCCACGATGGTCAATATGCGCGATGCGCAGTTTAACTTCCTCTATCAGGAGTTCGACCGTCTGGAGTACACTCCCGGCGTGTTTACAACGAATATCGCCGAACTGGTGGCCTACTACTGCTATCTGCTGATCGGCTATGACATGGACTCCTACTCCCGCCTGGGCGGTACGCCGTATTTCCAGGAGTGCGAGGGTATCGTCTCGACAGCTCAGTCGGCTTCGATAGACGACGCAGAGGTGAAGGGATGGAAGGCGTTCGACAGCAACCGCAATCGCTATGCACTCATCAATAATCTGATGGACGAGGCCTTCCGCGACTTTCGTAACTACTACTACGAGTACCACCGTCTCGGACTGGACGAGATGTCGCAGAACGTAGCCAACGGTCGCGCTCGTATTGCCGAGGGCATCACGATCCTGCGCGAGACGAACAAGGCTCGGCCGGCGACCTATGCGGTGAATGTGTTCTTGGATGCCAAGTCGGATGAGTTGATCAATATCTTCTCGCAAGGCACGTCCTCGGAGAAAGACCTGGTATACGAGACCCTGAATGCCGTTGACCCCACTAGGCAGGCACAGTACGAGAAGATAAAAGGAGGTAAATAGTTGATAATTGACAATTGATAATTGATAATTGATAATTGATATTTATTTTTGATGCTGCAGCATTTACATATACAGAACTACGCCTTGATATCCAATCTGGATATCGACTTTGCGTCGGGACTGACCGTACTGACGGGTGAGACGGGTGCCGGTAAGAGCATCATATTAGGAGCACTCGGATTGCTACTCGGCGGAAGAGTAGATACCAAGACCATTACGGAGGGCGAGGACAGATGTGTGATAGAGGCCGACTTCGGCGACTATTTGATTCGTCGCGAACTCAATCGCAACGGCAGAAGCCGTATCTTCGTCAACGATGAACTCACCACGCAAGCCGAACTCAAGGTACTTGCCAAACGACTCATCGACATCCATTCGCAGCATGAGACCTTGCTATTGGCGGACAACCGGTTCCAACTCGATATCGTCGATACCTTAGCGCAAAACGAAACGGAGCGCACAGCCTATACGGCTGCCTACGAGGCATATCGCGCTACGGAGGCCGAACTGAGTACCTTGCGTCAGCAGGCCGAAAAAGCCAAGCAGGATGCCGACTATATCCTCTTTCAGTATCAGCAACTCAAGGATGCGGATCTGCACGAAGGCGAGTGGGACGAGCTGCAGGAAGAGTCTTACCGTCTCTCGAATGCAGAGAGCCTGAAGAGCAGTATAGGCGAAACGATCGCCAATATCGACGACGAGAACGGTGCCATCAGCCGATTGCACAATAGTCGTATAGGCGATGCGAATCGCGAACTGGAGGAACGACTGCGCAGCGTGGAGATAGAGTTGAAGGATATCCTGCACGATGCACGCCACCTATACGACACCATCGAGATGAATCCCGCACGGCTCGCGGAGGTAGAGGAACGAATCGATCTACTGAATCGGCTGATGCAGAAACACAGATGTCAGACGGTAGACGAACTCATCCAAAAACGCGACGAACTGGCCGAGCAGACGCAACGGCTCGACTCCTACGATCTCGATATCGCGGAGCTGGAGAAGCGTCTGACGGCGGAGCGTAGCACGCTGGAGGAACGTACCAAAGTGCTACACGACAGCCGTGAGAAAGTAGGCGGACCGATGTGCCAACGTCTGGCGAACGACTTGGGTAAATTAGGTGTCAAGCACGCACACGTAGCCCTCGAGATACGTCCCCTACTCGACTGGAACGAGACCGGACGGGATGAGGTGCAACTGCTCTTTGCCGCTAACCTCAATCAGTCGCTTCGTCGCGTAAGCGAAGTAGCCTCCGGCGGCGAGATGAGCCGACTGATGCTGTGCATCAAAGCCCTCGTGGGCGGCACGACGGAGACCCTTATCTTCGATGAGATAGACACCGGCGTCAGCGGCGAAATCGCTACGCAGATGGGACTCATTATGCAAGATATGGCACGCACGCAACAGATCATCGCCATCACCCACCTGCCTCAGATAGCAGCCCTCGGCGCTCAACACATCAAGGTCTATAAGAACGATACGGATACCCGTACCGAGACCTCCATCCGGGTGCTCAACAGCGAGGAACGTATCCACGAGATAGCTACCCTGCTATCCGGTAATACACCTACCGAGGCTGCCATCAATAATGCGAAAGAACTATTACAAAATGGATAAATTCAGCAAAATACGTGCCTATCGTTGCGGCTGGCTGCTGCAATTAATCGACTGGCCTATCGTCTTTCCGGGCATCTACCTCAATATGCACCGTACCACTTCGTCGGTCCGTGTCAAGGGGGCAGAGCACGTTCGTCAACGCTTTTGGCCCTTTCCGAAGCATCCCGGGCATCTGTTTCTGACCAACCATCGTGACATCGTGCTGGACGCGGCCTATATGAGCGTCATGCTGCGTCAGGAGAAGAATATTCGGCCATTTATGGGCATCGGAAATAATTTGTTCGGCAAATGGTGGATCGAACCGGTGGTTAGGCTGATGCGTTGTTTCGTCGTCATTCGCGACAGCAAGGGACTGCACGAACAGATGGCTAACTCACAACTACTCTCGGAATATATCCGCGAGCAGATTGAGCACGGTCGCTCCGTATGGCTGGCGCAACGGGAAGGTCGCGCCAAAGACGGCAACGACCGCACGCAGCCCTCGGTCATCAAGATGCTCACGATGTCCGGCGAATCGAAAGACCTACTGCAGAAGGTACGCGAACTCAATATCTGTCCCGTCAGCATCAACTACGAGTACGATCCCTGCGACTACCTCAAGGCACAGGAGATGCAACTCAAGCGGGATGATGCAACGTGGAAGAAGACGAAGCAGGACGATATCCTATCGATGGCTACCGGTATCAAGGGGCAGAAAGGTCGCGTGGTCTATCACTTCACGCCTTCTATCAATGGTTGGATCGATGCCAACGAAGAGGAGCTGCGCACGATGAACCGCAATCAGCAGATCGATGCCATCTGCCGGCAGATAGACCATCAGATTCATGCTAACTACGAGGACTACGACCGTACCTCGCCCGAGTTTGAGGCCTACTTGAAGAGTCGTCTTGCGCTTATCGATATCCCCAACAAGGATGAAGCCTTCCTCATGGACAAACTTCATGAGATGTACAATAATCCCGTTATCAACAAACAAGCTGCACTACAATGAGAACTGCTATTTTTCCCGGGTCGTTTGACCCCTTTACGATAGGACACTACGACATCGTCATCCGCGGACTCGATCTCTTCGATAAGATTGTGATTGGTATCGGTCGCAATAGCGAGAAGAAGGAGTGCTTCCCCCTGCAGCAACGGCTGGATGCCATTCATCGTGTCTTCCGCGATAACCCTCGCGTAGAGGTGGAGGTATACGATAGTCTGACGGTGGATTTCGCTCGCGAACACGATGCGCAATTCATCCTGCGAGGCATTCGCTGCGTGGCAGACTTCGAATACGAACGTAATATGGCCGAGGCCAATAAGCAGTTGGGCGACGTAGAGACGATACTGCTCTACACCCGTCCGGAGTACGCACACGTCAGTTCGACACTCGTGCGCGACCTCTACAGTTACCACAAAGATATAACCCCCTACCTACCCCAATCACAAATATGAAACAGATCAGAATACTCTCACTCGCGCTCCTTGTGAGCCTAAGTTTGTACGTACGCGCCGACGAACCCGAAACGGCAGATATCCATAAGTGTGTCGGCATCTATACCGACGTGATGCGTCAGCTGGATATGAACTATACCGACACCTTGGATTATAACCTGCTGACCAAGACGGCTATCAATCAGATGCTCTATAAAATAGATCCTTATACTGTCTATATCCCCAAGGAAGAGGACGAGAGCCTCAAGATGATGACCACAGGTAAGTACGGCGGCATAGGTGCTATCATCATGCAACGCGACTCGGTAGTAGTCATCAGCGAGCCGTACGAAGGTATGCCCGCGGCTATGAACGATATTCAGGCCGGCGATACGCTCCTCGAAGTGGACGGGATGGATTGCTTCAAGAAGAATACCAAAGAAGTGAGCGACCAACTGCGTGGCAAACCCGGTACAGAGGTCTGCATCAAACTGCGCCGCGAAGGCGTGGACAGCGTCATCGTGCGTCGGTTCCTCCGTAGCGAGATTCATATGCCCGCCGTGACTTACTACACAGCATTAGATAATAAGATCGGATATATCCTCTTCTCGGAGTTCACCTCATCATCGTCGCAAGATTTCCTGCTGGCCGTAGAAGATATGGTGAAGAATCAGGGCATTGAGAAACTTGTGATCGACCTGCGTGGCAACGGTGGCGGCATCATCGATGAGGCGATACGTATCGTAGGATACTTTGTGGACAAAGGTACGGACGTGGTCAGCACCAAAGGTAAGATACCGCAATCCAATCGCGTCTATACGACATCCGCTACCCCGCTCTACCGCAGTATGCCGCTGGTGCTGCTCGTAGATGACCAGACCGCATCCGCCTCGGAGATCGTGAGCGGTAGCCTGCAAGACCTAAAGCGCGCCAAGCTCATCGGTACGCGAACCTTCGGCAAAGGATTGGTGCAGAGTATTCGTCCCGTAGCCTACGACGGACACCTCAAGGTCACTACCGCACACTATTACCTGCCTTCCGGACGATGCATACAAGCAATCGACTACAGCGAGCGGCAGAAAGGGAATGAACTCAAGAAAGATACGGCCGGAGGAATCCTGCCCGACATCGTGATGACCGACTCGAGCAAGGTGGATATCACCTATTCGCTCTACAGGAAGCAACTCTTCTTCGACTACGCTACCCGCTACCACGCTACACATCCGACGATCGCAAGCCCCGAGACCTTTGAATTGAGTGACGAGGAACTGGAGGACTTTATCCGCTTCCTCGGCGAGAAAAACTATACCTACGAAACCGAGACGGGTAAATATATCGACGAAGTACTCGATATCGCTTCGCACGAAGATATCGATACCGTGCTGGTGAGCGAACTGAAGGCACTCAAGGTACGTCTCACGCCCGACTACCGCGAGGTCATTATGCGTCGCAAAGACGAAGTAAAACAACTGCTCAGCGAGGAAATTATCGAGCGCTACTACTACCAACGAGGCCGCGTAGCCTTTATTCTGCGCTATGATAAGACGCTCAAGAAAGCCAAAGAAGAATTGAAAAGTGAAAAGTGAAAAGTGAAAGGTACATATATATTGCCGTTGTGCTGGCATTGATGAATGCCTGCGCGAACAGGGGTTTGGGTCCGCAAGGCGGTCCGAAAGATGAGACGCCTCCACGCGTCATGAAAGAGACTCCCGAGAACGGTACGCTCGGTTTTGATGCCAAACGAATTGAGATTCAGTTCGATGAGTATATCGTACTCGACGACGTCAGCAAAAACGTGCTGGTATCGCCTCCTCAACAGTATCCTCCGGAGATCAAAGCCGTGGGCAAGAAAGTGCGCATCGAGTTCAAGGAACCCCTCAAGGATAGCACAACCTATACCATCGACTTTGGCGAAGCCTTGCGCGATAACAACGAACGCAATCCTCTGAACGACTATCATTACTCCTTCTCGACCGGCAATCACATTGACTCGCTCGAGATATACGGGATGATGATTAATGCAGAGAACCTGAATCCGATATCGGGCGTCATAGTAGGCTATCACAGCAATCTCAACGACACCGCCTTTGAACGACTGCCCTTCGACCGGATCGGTAAGACCAACAAAGAAGGCGAGTTCTCGATAAAGAACATCCCGCCGGGCACGTATCGCCTGTTCGGACTGAACGATGTGAGCCGCGATTATTGTTACCAACCGGGGGAAGGTATCGCCCTACTGGACAGTCTCATCACACCTTATATTCATATAGAGACCGTATATGACACTATCTACCTGAAGGATACCCTATCGGCCGACAGCACGCTTATTCCCGATAGCATAACTACGGTGGAATATTACTACTACGAACCGTCGAATATTCTGCTGCGTTTCTTCTATGAGGACAAAAAGAGCCTCTATTTCCAACGAGCAGTACGCGACAAGGCGCACTATTTCACACTCTATTTCTCGGCGCCACAAGATACACTTCCAACCTTGCGCGCGCTCCGATTGGAGAGCGACAGCCTCGCTACGGACACCAACTGGGTGGACTTCACCAAGTACACTCTCCTGCAAGCCAATAAGACCAACGACACACTCGTCTATTGGCTCATCGATTCCGCCGCCCTCAGGATGGATACGATCCGATTTGAGATGCAGTACAGCAAAACAGACTCCCTCTACGAGTTGCAACCGCAGACAGACACAGTTCAGGTCATCTATCGCGCTCCGCGTATGTCGGACAAAGCGCGCGCCAATCAGCAGAAGAAGGAAGCCCGCACGCCGCTGCAGCTATCGAGTAACGGTAAGTCGGGATTTGAGGTCTACGACACACTCCTGATCATCTCGCCCCAACCTATTGCTCGCTACGAGAAGGATAGCATCCACCTGCAGATGAAGCATGATACATTGTGGAACGACGTTCCATTCACCCTCACGATGGCGGATTCGGCGCACACGAGACTGCGCGTACTCTTCCACCTCGAGCCCGGCGCAGAATACAAACTATCAGCCGACACCGCCGCGATAGAAGATGTATACGGTAAGATGAACGAAAAGAAAGCGTTTCAGGTGAAAGTGAAGAATATAAACGAATATGCTACGCTCAAGGTGCAACTGGCGGATTGGGACGAACGCGCCGTCATCCAACTGCTCGACGAACACGACAAACCGATTCGTTCGCTTCGCGCCCGCAGAGACGGTACCGTCTTCACGTATCTGGCACCTAAGACTTACTACCTGAGACTCTTTATCGATGAGGACGGCAACGGCAAATGGACTACGGGTGATTATATGACGCGACGCCAGCCGGAGCAAGTCTTCTATTTCCAACGCAAACTGACGCTCAAGGCTAATTGGGACTTTGAGGAGATATTTGACTGGAAGAATATCCCGTTACTGGACCAGAAACCGGATGCCATTCGCAAAGATGCCTCTGACGAAAAACGCAAATAGGATTTTTGCCACCGTCTTTCTCGTGACCGGACTGACGGTGCAAGTGGTTGCTTACCTATGGATGCCTGACACCCCTCTGTCGCTCGTGAGCGGCATGCTTGGTATTTGTTCAGTCATTCTCTGCTCCGTAGGCAATATCTTTACGTTCCTCTTCGGCTTTGCGCAGATCATTACGTACACCTATATCTGCTACCTGAATCACCTATACGGCAATATCGGCATCAACGCCTTCTATTTCCTCAGTCAGATATACGGTATCTACCTATGGCGCAAGCGTGGTGCAGGCATGAAGGAGGCCGTAGAGACACGACATCTGAAACGCAGCGTGTGGATGCTGCTGATAGGTGGTATCGCCCTGGTATCTCTCGCGACCGGATATATTCTCGACACTTACACCGACGACCCGCAGCCCTACCTAGATGCCTTCACCACCGTTCCGGCTATTGCGGCGCAAGTTCTGCTCGTTATGGCCTACAGCGAGCAATGGATATTGTGGTTCCTTATCGATATCGTCTATGTCGTATTGTGGGCACAAGCAGGTAACGGATGTATGCTGATGCAATACATCTTCTGGTGTATCAATTGCGTGTACGGGTGGATCAGTTGGACGCGTCAACGCGAGGCATGATCGTATCCACAGTACGGAATTCGTAGCCCTCTTTCTGTAGGTATTCTATTACCAAGGGAACGGCCGAGAGCATCTGATTCTTGGCTTTGAGGCTATCATGGAAAACAATGACCGAACCATTGCGAACAAACTTCTTGGTTAGGCTCAATATACGTTCGCTGTTATAATTAGGATTATAGTCGTGCGTAATGAAGTCCCAAAGCACGATGGTAAAATGCTTTCGAAGGATGCGTTTTTGACGCTGACGCATACGTCCGTATGGCGGACGGAAGAGGTGGTGAGACTGCCAATCGGGACCTAATGTATGCTGCATCATATCTTCTGCGAGGAAGACATTATCGCAGTAAAGCATACGGCGGTTCTTCATACCGGGCAGATGATTGAAGGTATGATTGCCGACTGTGTGCCCTCGGCGAACGACCTCGCGCGCCATATCCGGATAACGCCATACGTTCTCCCCTACCCAAAAGAAGGTAGCCTTCACTCCGTAGCGGTCAAGGATATCCAGCAGCGGCTCCGTCACTTCGGGCTTAGGGCCGTCATCAAAGGTCAGATATACGCACTTATGAGAGGTATCCCCACGCCACACAACGCCCCGATAGAGGCGTTGCAGAAACGTAGGGAATTGATATAACAATCGACTCAGAAACATTACTCCCAAGCTAATGCCGATGCGCCAAGGACGGCGGCGTCAGCCTCTTTTAGATCGGAGAACATCACTTTGACCTTATCCTTCCAGATGGTCATGACATTGTCATTCATCGCCTTTACGACCGGATCGAGGATATACTTACCGGCTTTGGTCAGACCGCCAAAGAGGATGATGGCCTCGGGAGCGGAGAAATGGATGAAGTCGGCAAAAGCGCGACCCAGCATCATACCGGTGTAGTCGAAGATCTCCTTGGCTACGACATCGCCTTTCTCTGCTGCATCAAACACATCCTTTGAAGTAATCTGGTCGGGATCGAGGTCACGAAGCAGGGTTTTCTTCTTCGTAGTGGTCACGATCTCCTTAGCCGTACGTGCCACACCTGTAGCAGAAGCATATGCCTCCAGGTGGCCCTTATGACCGCAACCGCACATGCGGGCGTTCTCGGAGTAATCCACCGTCACGTGACCCAACTCACCGGCAAAACCGTCATGACCGTAGAGCACCTTACCGTCCACTACAACACCGCCACCTACACCGGTACCTAAGGTGATCATGATGAAGTCCTTCATGCCACGAGCAGCACCGTAGATCATCTCACCCATTGCGGCTGCGTTGGCGTCGTTGGTGATATGCGCCGGCATACCAAAACGCTTGGAGAGCAACTCTGCAAAAGGAACGATGCCCTTCCACGGCAGATTAGGAGCCTGCTCAATGTTACCGGTGTAGTAATTGGCGTTAGGAGCGCCCGCACCAATACCGCGAATCATCTCGAATCCGCCGATAGGATCCACAATCTTAGTTGCTTCTTCGTACAAGGTGTCAACATAGACGTTGATGTCCTTGTACTGCTGTGTTTTAATAGAGATACGGGAAATCACCTGACCGCGAGCATCTACGATACCCAATACGGAATTTGTTCCGCCCATATCAAGACCTAAAACATACGGTTTTTCCATAATACAAATATTTATTGGTTAATTTATTATACAATATTAATGTGCCAGATTTTCGTTCAGGAACAGCATCAGTCGTCTGTGCAAATGCTCGTAGTTCGCGCGACGACGCAGGAAATGATTGTCGTCGGGATAGAGTTGCATCTCAAACTGCTTACCGGCCTGCACCAAGGCATCAATATAGAGCAAGGTATTCTGCGCATGCACATTATCGTCAGCCAATCCGTGCACGATGAGCAGTTTGCCATTCAGGTCACGAGCACGCAACGTAAGGTCGGCATGATCGTAGCCCCAATCATTCACCTGCGGACGACGCATATAGCGTTCTGTGTAAGCGCTATCGTAGAGTCGCCAGTCGATGACGGGTGCAATTGCGATACCACAGCGAATCGGGCTATTATATTCCGACATCGTCCGTATCGTCTGGAAACCTCCGTAGCTCCACCCTATCATTGCGATGCGTGTAGAGTCAGCATAAGGCATGCGACCGATATAGCGCGCTACGCTGATCTGATCTTCCGCCTCTTTCTGACCTAAGTTCATATAGGTCTCGTTACACCATTGACGTCCGCGACATGCTGTGCCACGGCCATCGGCATCTACGACGATATAGCCTTGCGTAGCGAGATAGGTTCCCCAACGCTTGCGCCAACGGTTGAGCACACGCTGACTGCCGGGACCGCTATATTGAATCAGGATAACGGGATACTGCTTACCCTCCTGCATATCGGTAGGCATGATGGTATACGCATTGAGCGTATCGCCGCGTTCGGTTGGAATACGGGTAAACTCGGTCTTAGGCAGCGCAAGGGCCTCCCAACGTTGCTGCAAGGCATCGTTGTTGAGCAGTTCGCGTACGAGTTTGCCGTCCGCACGATAGAGGGTATAGCGATTAGGAGTCGTTACACTTTGATAGCAGTCGATATAGTATTTCATATCGGACGAGAAACGCAGGTCGTGTGTACCGGCCTCTACAGTCAGACGCGTGATGGCACCTTTCTTGATATCGACCACGAAAGCCTGCCGCTCCATCGGAGTAACGGCAGCCTGATAGTATAGTTTGCCGGCTTTCTCATCTATGCCGTAGAGGGCAGTCAGGTCTATGCCGTCGGGCGTCAGTTGCTTCAGCTCCGTTCCGTCTGCGCTATAGAGATAGGCTGCTGCCCAACCGCTCTTTTCGCTCATTACGATAAAGCGTCCGTCAGCGAGCCACAACCATTGATCCACGAAGCTGTAATCCACATAGTACTTGTCACTCTGCTCGCGATAGAGCGGACGGCAGATAGTAGTCTTGGGATTGCCGGATAGAAGTTCCAAGCGATTCTGGTCGCGGTTCATCTTCTCGATAATGAGATTCTCACCTTGCCAGAAGATACGCGGCAGGTATCCGTCCTCCAGTTCGCCCGTCTGCATCGTCTTGACACCTTTATATAAAATATCATACACGCACACGGATGCCTGAGCATTCGGATCGCCGGCTTTGGGATAACGCAAGCAGTCGAGCTCGGGATAACGCAACGGTTGCTCGTTCGTATTGAAGTAATCCTGCCAGCAGAACGAGGGTACTTCGGTCTCATCGAGTTTAACAAAGGCCAGCAGCTTGCTATCAGGCGAGAAAGCAAAGAGACAGGTGATGGCAAACTCCTCCTCGTAAAGCCAATCGGCGGTACCGTTGATGATCTCAGGGTTCTCGTCTGCAGTAACCGCTATCTCCGTATTGAAGTCGGTCTTATAGACATAGAGGTTATTCGCCTTGGCGTATGCCACGTACTTTCCGTTAGGCGAGAGAACCGCGTCGCGAACGGGGCCGTCGCTAAGGTGGGTACGCGTACCTTTCTCGTTATCCACCAGATACCAATCTGCTACGAAGGAGTGACGGAACAATCCAACCTTGTTCTCATACTCCAAGCGATAGCGGCAGGGTTCTTCGGGCGACTTTACCATCGTAGCAAGGATGGAGTCCTGCTTATCAGCCGCAAGAGTCTCAGCATTGTATTCGCCCTTAAGCAGGTCACTCAATAAGTCCGCGTGTAACCCGAACGGCAAAGCAAGCAATATCAGTACGAGAGTGCGCTTCATCATTTCTTCAACTTAACGACTATCACGCTCAGCGGCTCAACTGCTAACTCTTTCTTACCGAAATCGATCTCGCGGTTGGTCAGCACCTCGTAGCCTACCCGATTGTATTTGGGCAAAATCTCAGCGTAGTGCTCCACGGGAATCAGACGCGTCTCGTCAGAAGCGTTGATATAAACGAATACAGCCTCGTTGTCGAGATAACGGAAATAGGCGTAGGTGTTGTCACGACTCATGAAATGCATCGTACGGCCGTTCCAAATAGCGGGTTCGCCCTTGCGCCAATTCAACAGATGCGATATCTGCTCATAGAGTTTGAGTTGCGAATCACTTAGTTCGCCCTTAGAAGGCAGAGGTTGACGCAGGCCGGAGTGACCGGTCGTGATATCCTTGCTACGCTGGCCATACTCGTCGCCCGCATAGAGTTGCGGGATACCACGAAGCGTAGCCATCAGCACATGCCCAATGAGCACACGACGCAAGTCGTTGTCCTTGACTACATCGGCAAAGCGATCCATGTCGTGATTGCCAACAAAGACGAGCAGATTATTGGTATTGGCATAGAGTCCGTCCATAGCAAGGGCGTCGTAAACGCGTGTCATACCATTACCCCAACCTTGTCCGTCGTTCTCGAGTGCCTGACGGATAGCCTCCTCTACAGGGAAGTCCATCACGGTAGGCAGATTGGAATTGAAGCCGTCAAAGTTCTTGGCATCAGCCTGCCAATATGCTACGGCGCTGGCGGGACGTGTCCAGCACTCGCCTACGATATTGATCCAAGGATACTCTCTACGCACGGCTGCACACCACTGCGACATCGGCTCCTTTTCATTATACGGATACGTATCTACACGCAAGCCGTCCAGATTGGCATACTCAATCCACCAGATAGCCCACTGCTGGAAATAATGCAGCAGATCGGGATTATCGAGGTTCATATCGGCCATATGATGATCAAACCACCCTTCCGCGTTGACGTGGCAGTCATACTGTGAAGCGTTGGGATCGTACCAGGTCGTGAAGGCATTGTTGGTACCGGTATATTCATTGAACTGATGCACCCAATCCTTATACGGCAGATCTTTCCACCACCAATGCGTCGTTCCGCTGTGATTCGTCACTACGTCCCAAATCATTTTGATACCCTTCTTGTGTGCTTGCTCCACGAGTTGGCAATACAGCTCGTTCGTACCAAAGCGGGGGTCAATATGATAGTAATCGGAGCAGGCATATCCGTGGTACGAGAAAGTGCGATCGTTATCAACGGTAAGCGGCGTAGGCCAGATGGCGGTAGCGCCGGTCTCCACGATATGGTCGAGCTCGTCAATGATACCTTGTATATCACCTCCCTGACGACCGTGGATATTGTTTTTATCGGTCACTTCAAGCATATCCGGCGCACTGTTGTTAGCAGGATCACCGTCACGGAAGCGGTCGGGCGTGATGAGATAGACTACGTCCTTCGACGAGAACGACTCCCTACCCTTCGTATCGCGACGAGCGGAGATGACATAGTTGAACGAAGTGGTCTTTTTTCCTTTCTTCATCGTGATTTTATACGTACCCTCCTTGCGCACATCGAGGTCGATGAAGAGGTAGTTCCGGCTCTCGGCATTATGCTGACCGTTGTAGAGCAGACCCTTCTGGTCGGCAATCAATTTCTTGCCATCGATGAGTTCGATAGAGACTTGCGCGTCAGCCAAATCTTCACCATAAACCATCAGGGTAAGGGGCATCTTCATTCCCGTCCACCAAGAGAGAGGTTCCACACGTTTCACATTGATTGCTGCAGCCGCCAGCGAGGTAGCGAATAGCAGGACAAAAAGAACTGTTTTTTTCATACGTATCTTTGTTTTTGAGTCATTTTTTCTCTTTTCGAGCGCAAAATTACAAAAAATATTGCATATATGCAACTTTTTTCTCATTTTTTTGCAAAAATATTTGTATATATCAAAAAAAAAGGCTACCTTTGCAACGAATTTTGGTTGAATTGATGAAAAGAATCGTTTTTTTGACATATTTTATGGTATTAGTCGCTATTTCGGCGGCTGCTCAGACATATGGTACGCACCACAAAGGTACGCAGTACGATCAGACTTACATTGAGGGCTTCCAGACGCAAGATGGATCCGGAAATCTGTCGCCTATCGGGGCTACTGCCGTACCGAGTATCGCATCGACTACATACGATGAGGTGATTGACATCAATCCAAACGGGCCGAATCGAGGATTTGATACAGGTGCTGAAACTGGCAAATCAGACGAATTCCCCATCGGCGAACCGACTATTCTTTTCCTCTTTGCGCTGATGATGGCAGGAGGAATCGCGATAAAGAGAAGAATCGCTGTGAAGCGTTAAATAATATTTGTCTTAAATTTTGTTATAAAATTAAAATACCCGACGTTGTAATACGCCGGGTATTTTTTTATAATTTATTCCATGCAATGATTAGGCCATCGCGCCGTTAACCTGAATCACTTCGCCGGAGACGTAAGACGAGAGGTCTGAGGCGAGGAAAAGGGCAACGTTAGCCACCTCTTGAGGCGTACCGCCTCGGTGCAGGGGAATCATCTTAACGAACTCCTCACGTACGGCTTCGGGTAGCGCAGCTGTCATGTCGGTAAGGATATAGCCAGGCGCAATCGCATTCGCGCGTACGCCTCGGGATCCAAGTTCCTTAGCTGTAGATTTGGTCAGCGCGATGATACCGGCCTTGGATGCCGCATAGTTAGCCTGACCGGCATTACCGTTGAGGCCTACCACGGATGACATCGAGATGATAGAGCCGGCACGTTGGCGCAGCATAATAGGAGCCACGGAGTGAATGAAATTGAAGGCCGACTTAAGGTTGACCGTAAGAACGGCATCCCATTGTTGTTCGGTCATGCGGAGCAGAAGAGAATCGCGGGTGATACCAGCATTGTTGACCAATATATCGATACGACCAAAGTCGGCCTGAACTTGCTTTACCACAGCGTGTGCAGCATCGTAGTCGGAGGCATCGGAGGCATAGGCACGGCAGATGATGCCGAGTGCTGTGAGTTCGGTCTCCGTAGCACGGGCTACATCGTCTATGACCAGGTCGGTAAAAGCGATGTTACAACCCTCCTTAGCAAAGCAGAGCGCGATCTGCTTGCCAATGCCACGGGCAGCGCCGGTAATGAGGGCGGTTTTATTCTGTAAAAGCATATTCTTCTTGATTTATCAATTATTCACGGTCTTCTTCATCATCAATCGGAAAATATCCGGTAGGATGCAGAATCGTATATTTGGACATCGATTGGTCAGAGACGAATCCTACACCTACGATGACGGAGGAGGTCTTGGTAACGGTAATGAGCGAATCGGTATAGATCTGCTCAGCGCGTTGATCCCAATAGAGTTGTTCGGTCACGAACTCCTCTCCCTCGAGGTTGAGCGCGTGCACGTTACCGTCCAAGCGCCATAGTTGATCAGGTTGGTTATAGATGGCATAGTCTGCATGCAGCGAGGCATCCACAGATAGGTCTTCGTTGAATCGCTCGAGGAAGATACCGACAGGGAACTCCCAGTATGCGGGTTCCGCCTTATCGTAGATTTGCCAGACAGCGGTCTGGATGCGATAACGGATGACACCAGAGTCAGATATGAGTGTCGTGACATCACGTGTATCGAGTACAGGGGTGCCGGCACGGTCTTCTACCGCGCCGGCACTCAATCTCACATCCTTGCTGCACGATGCAAGCAGGATTATACTACTTAGCAGGACGACAAGTGGTGCTCTCATTGATCCAGCCGCCTATAGTAAAGGTACCCGAACCGAACTCATTAGGAAGGTCAAACATCTCTTCCTTGGTGGGGAAGTACTTAGAGTAGGACGCGATGAGTTTGTTAGCTTCGTCTGCGCAAGAGGGATCGATGGTCTTCGCCTTGATGAACTTATCCACAGCTACCCAGAAGACGGTCTTATTCAGGATTGCAGCCTTAGCAGCTCCGTAGTCGGCTTCCGAATAGGGCTTGGAGGCAGCATAGCAGAGTCCGATAAGCGTGTAGCAACGGCCCTGTCCGGCTTTCTGGTCCAGACTACGATTAGCATACGTACGGGCATCCATATAGCGGTGCAACTTGTCATAATAGATGATACCAATGCGATAGTAGTAATCAGCAATGTCTTCATCGTCGGGGTCTTCGCAGAGGGTGATAGCCTCCTTATAATACTCGATGGCATTCTCCCACTCCTCTTTCTTGAGGCACATAAATGCGCAGCCGGCAGCAGACTCCTCGGTGGGTTGCAGTTTGTGGGCATCAGACGAAGCCTCGAAATAGACGTCTGACTCTGTGCATCCCACACGACGATAGAGACGAATCACGCGCATCAGATCATCGATGATCTCCTCGTGTTCATCCACGAAGGGGCCGAACAGTTCATCCAACTTATCGCAGCTGGCAGCTCCGGATACAGCGAAGAGGTTCTCCACATACTCCTTACGTTGCGCAGCAGCCGAAGCATTCTTATGCTTTGGATCCTCGGATATCTTCTGTAGGTAGCCGGACACTATAGCGTAGTCTGCCAAATACTGTTCTCCGTATTTGTCGGGATCAGAGCGGTACAGACCGTGCGATACCTCAAAGAACTTAACGAGTACGTTGATCTGCGATTGGGGACCGATTTTCTCAATCGACTCCTTGAGCCAAGCGTAAGCCGGCAACTTGAGAGTGTCGTTCTCGAAGTATTGGCAATAGTCCAATCCCTTCAAGCCGAGCACATAAGCACGCGGGTAACGCGGATCGTCGCCGAAATATTTGATACGCTTGTCATGCATCTCCATGATGAGGTTTCTAAGGCGTTCCTTTTCTGCTTCGTCCTTGGCGTTGGAATACATCCAATCTACAATCTTAGCGCCTTGCGTATAGATGACCTTGTTGGCGTTCGGACACGTGGTATAGACACTCCACCAGGGTTCGTAAGCTTCGGCAAACATTTTGTTCTTGCAGCTTTCGTTAAAGAGCGACATATTGACTACGCACTCCTCCGTTACGGTAGGAGCCTCTTCTTCAGGTTCGGAAACTGCGGGTGCGGTCTGAGCCGATACCTCGTTGGTTTCAACCCCTTTCTTCGGATCTTTGGGTTTAGCTGTGAGCGCGGCAAACGGAACAGCCAGCGCCAATACAGCAATAGCAATCGTTTTGGTATTCATATCTGTAAGAGTTTTAATTATTCCTTATTATATTATATATTAAAGTTTTCGTTTCATAAACCATGTCTCGTTGATGGCCGCATTGAGCGTCAGTTTCAGTACGTTCTCCTGCACTGTTGCCATACTCGTTCGCCGAGTATATTCGACCGTAGCGTTAAACAGCGTAGCCGAGGTGCGGAGCGGGAAACCAAATCCCATCGAAACGGTGAAGTCCTTGCCAGATGTAGCAGGTGTATAAGGATCCTGCAGCGAGGCTCCGACGCGCCAACGAACACGTTCTGCATAGTTACGACCGTACGGGTTATGGCGGTATTCAACACCGAGGGCATATTTGCCTCTATTGCGCAACTCACCTGTCTGACCGAAATAGCGAGCCTCCCCCCAATTGGTCTGCGTATAGTCGAATGCTACAACGAGACGGTTATCGTACGTATAACTGGCTCCTACCCCCCACATCATCGGCAGGTCGAAGCCTTCGCTGGTAACCAAGACGGAGTCCAAGGTATTGAATTCGTATTGTATGTACTCGCCACGCAACGGCAACTTAGACTCGAAGATAGCACCGAGGACGATGTCGTGTTTCTTGGCGAAAGTATGAAAGGCCTGTATGCCATAACGTCCGCGCCAAGAGGATATACTCATCGAACGATACATTACAGTGGATGAAAGAGAACCGTCAGAGAAGGTGAGTCCCGTGATATTCTCCAGCGAACCGAACATATAATAGAAGTTACCGCCAAGGGCTACCCAGTCAAAGAGATTAAAACTCAATCCCCCGTAGGCTTGCGCGATATTACCCTCGCCATAGTACGTGACAGAATAATCGTAGCCGCTTACAGCACCCGTCAAGACGAAATCATATCCCATACTTGAGTACGGCATCACGCCGGCGGAGAAGGATATATAACGCCTATAAATCGGGAAACGCAGCATCAGGTACTCAAAGTTACCGTTCGCCTTGTTCTTCTTGCCGTTCGCATCACCGTAATTGGTCCACATCACGCTACCGGCTACATCCATCATAAAGGCCAATGTGTCACAGCCTGTATACGAAGCGGGCTGCGAGGGGTTGATGGCTACGCGCGAACGCATACCCGTGCTCACCCCTCCCATAGCGCGGAACGTACCGGGGATATTGTCGTTGAGTTCACCTAATCCAAATCGAGAGGAGGGAGACGAGGTCGCATTCTGCGCCACGCTTTGCCCTACTCCACCTATCAGAAGGAGGCCTATCAACACATATCTTATCTTTTGCAGCGTCATTTCTTGTTGTATTCCAATATGCGGTTCAGTCCGATCAATACCAATTGACGTTCGTGCCGCAACGGTGTTTGTACATTATTTATTATATAAGGTGCGTTACCGCCGGTTATTACGGTCTGAAAGCGTTCCACTTGTTCGCCGACTGTACGCATATATCCTTTTACTTCAAAAACTATGCCACGAATCACTCCGGCTGCAATAGCATCTCGCGTATTTTTACCAAAAAGAGGTATCAGTTCGTTCTCCTCAGCCTCCACTTGCGGCAGTTTCTTGGTCATCTGACGCAGCGATGTAAAACGCATCTTGATACCCGGAGCAATGTTACCGCCTACGTAGTGTCCGTCCTCTGTGAGGAAATCATAGGTAATGGCCGAGCCTGCATCAATGATCAGCAGATTTTCGTTCGGCAACAAGTAATTGGCACCTACGGCAGCCGCCAGACGATCATGGCCAAGCGTGGCAGGCGAGTCGTAGTCATTGATGATTGGCACGGGTGTCTCGTGGTCGAAGAGCACAAAGCGTTGTGAGAGACGATTGAGTGTATTGACCACACTTGACTCCAAATTGACTACCGACGAGATAATACTGTCAGTAATCGGATAGAGTTTGAAGAGGCGCTCTACGTCAGACGAGGTAAAAGACTTATATACAAAGTTCTTTACCACCTTGCCCTCAGCATTGAATAGCGCCACCTTCGTGCGTGAGTTTCCTTGGTCAATACAGATATTCATTCGGACAATTTAACTATGTGTATACAAGAAACGTTTGATACTCTTCTTAGGAGTTTTCTCAAACTCATGAGGATAGAGCCGAATCTTGGATATCTGCTCATAAGAAGCAATCTGACGGTTCAGGTTCTTACGATTCTCCTCCATAAAGGCCTCAACTTGGTCGGGCGTCAGATGACTGGAATCTATATTCTCCAAGTCGGGATAGACCAGTGCTACAAGCGAATCTCCCTCCTGAATAACAAGACTCTCCATTACATAGGGCATATTATTGAGTTTCGACTCAATCTCCTCAGGATAGATATTCTGTCCGTTGGCGCCTAAGAGCATTGTTTTGTTACGTCCTTTAATGAAGATATATCCGTCCTCATCAATAATACCGAGATCACCCGTACGCAGCCATCCGTCTTCGGTGAAGGCTTGACGTGTAGCTTCCTCGTTCTTATAATAGCCGTACATTGTATGCTCACCGCGCACAAGTATCTCGCCTATTCCCTCAGCATTAGGATTGTCGATCTTAGCTTCCATCTGTCCTTTCATCGGCTGACCGCAGGAGTACGGACGGTAACTGCATCCGTTGGTGCCATACTTATCGCCAAAGCAGGGCGTGAAGGAGATAAGCGGAGCACACTCTGTCATACCGTAGCCTACGGCCAGGGGGAACTTAATCTTATGCAGAAAAGCTTCCACCTCACTATTGAGCGGTGCGCCACCAATAATCATCATGCTAAACTCACCGCCTAAAGCATCTACAAGCGACTGACGAATCTTATTTAGTACAATCTCGTCCAAGTACGGCACCTTGAGTACCCAACTCACGGGTGGCTTACTTATCTGCGGCACGATTTGCTTGCGATAGATCTTCTCCAGCACCAAAGGTACAGAGAGAATCGTAGTCGGTTTAACCTCCTGGAAAGCCTTCAATAGGATCTTGGGAGCGGGCGTGCGACCTATCAAATAGATATGTCCGCCGGCTACCAAAGTGGTCAGGAAATCAATCGCGCATCCATACGAGTGCGCCAAAGGCAGGAATGCCACCTGACGACACTCGCGATAGAAGAGTTTCGCATCGATAGCAAAACGGATATTACCGGCTAATGCATTAGCAGGAGTCACTACACCCTTCGAGAATCCCGTCGTACCGCTCGTATAGTTAATGCTCGCTACGCACGAGTTGTCACGCTCATCGTAGCGGACATCGTCACGGTTATAGCCTTTCGGATAACGGGCCTTGAGTGTCTCGCCGGCTTGCTCCCACGAGAGCAGTTCGTTATCTATACGACCGGCTAAGGTCTTATAGTTCGTCAGCGACCACACGCCTACGATCTGAGGAATCTGCTCCAACTCCAATCCGTCCCAAATAGAGTCATGGATGAATAGTAACTTCGACTCCGAGTGGTTAATAATATGTACTGCATCATCCGGCTTAAAATCCTGCAGGATAGGTACGATGATTGCTCCGTATGTAACGGTAGCCAGATAGACGGAACACCAATTGCAGGTATTCTTACCCATCAAGCTCACCTTATCATCTTTTTGCAGGCCTACGCGTTCGAATAGCACATGTAAGCGCGCAATCTGAGTAGCCAACTCACCGTAACTCAGCGTATTTGTGGTTCCCCAATCCGTCAGTGCCGGCAATTCCCAGTTCTGGCGGAACGAGTTCTCGTACATCTTAACAAGATTATTTTTTTCTTCGCTTAACATTCTTATTATTGAAATCAAATTTTAGTTATCCTAATTCATAGAAGGAACATCCGGGAACGGATCACCCTCTACAGGAGTGTTCCTAGATACGATGACACTGTCTACCACGAATTGGCTGTTGCCTCTCCAGGGCAGCGTACCGAGGTAGCGCTTCCAATGCAATTTAACCTGACGACTGGGAGCCTCGATTAGCGATTGAGCCACCCGCTCGTCAGCTACCGAAAAGTGGAACTCATTAGATTGAATCGTGTTCTGCGCACTCTTGCTGTTGTATCCGGTTTGGATCATCTTTCCCTCGTAGGTCTTGAAGATAAAACCCTCTTTCTGGAAGTAATTGATGTCTCCCTCGTTAATACCTTCGCTATATACATAGCAGAACTTTACGTACACATATCCGGCCAATACAAGCAGTACAATAACTGTCAGCCAGGTAAAAACTTTTCCTCGTGTTGTCATAATTTTTCAAATTAGCGTGCAAAGGTACAGCTTTTTTTTGACATATGCAAATAAAAAAGCATTTTTTTACTCAAATTCATAAAAATCTCATTTTGCCTCTACCCTATGATAAAATGCATTCATGACACTAAAACATTAGTTTTTACCGCAAAAAATACGATTTCACAAGCGTTTAAGAAAAAAAGTAGTCATTTTGCATGGCAAAAAATGATTATTTCCAAGAATAATTTGGATTATCCAAAAAAAAATTGTACCTTTGTGCGCTGAAACAATAAACGCCAAACATAGAAAACCATGAAAGAGGAGAATAGTAAGCTCGTGGAACGATTTCTGAAGTACGTCAGCATCTGGACGACCTCGGATGATACGACGGGTAGAACCCCGAGTACGGAACGTCAGTTGGATTTAGCACGCTATCTGAGAGATGAACTCATGCATCTCGGCTTGGAAGATGTCAGTTTGGATGAGAACGGATATGTAATGGCAACGTTGCCAAGTAACGATAAGCGGATACCGACTATCGGTTTTATCGCACATATGGATACCGCACCGGATGCATCGGGCGAGCATGTAAAAGCAAGGATCGTGCGCGCATTTGACGGCAAAGACATCGTCCTAAATGAGGCTGAAAACATCGTATTGGAGGCCAAAGCGTATCCCGAGATATTGGACTATCAGGGGCAAGATATCATCGTGACGGACGGAACGACGCTGTTGGGCGCGGACGATAAAGCCGGAGTTGCAGCTATTGTGAGTGCAATGGAATACCTGATTCAGCACCCCGAAATCAAGCACGGTAAGATACGCGTCGGCTTCACGCCAGACGAAGAAATAGGAGAAGGCCCCGACCATTTTGATGTAGCGAAATTCGGTGCTGACTTTGCTTATACCATAGACGGCGGTGCAATCGGAGAGTTAGAATACGAAAACTTCAACGCCGCAAAGGCGAAAATCACCTTCCACGGTGTGAACGTACATCCAGGTTACGGGTATAAGAAGATGAAGAATTCGCAGCTGATTGCCAACCGCTTCATGTACCTGCTTCCGCCCGACGAAACGCCCGCTCATACGCAGGCATACGAGGGATTCTTCCACCTGATCGGCATGCAAGGATCGGTAGAGGAGACAGTACTCAATTATATCATCCGTGACCACGATCGCGAGCACTTTGAGGCACGTAAGGCCTGCATCGAAGAGATGGTGGCTATCCTCAACCGCGAATATGGCGAAGGAACGGTAGAAGCCGAGATCAAGGATCAGTACTACAACATGCTGGAAATCATGCGCGACCACGAGCAGGTGATTGACTTGGCGAAAGAGGCGATGAAGGCGGTAGGCGTTACGCCTAAGGTGCAACCTATTCGCGGCGGCACGGACGGCGCACGGCTCAGTTTCATGAACCTACCCTGCCCCAATATCTTCACCGGCGGCATGAATTTCCACAGCCGATTTGAGTACCTGCCGATCCCAAGTATGGAGAAAGCAATGGAAGTGGTAATTCAAATCGCAGAGATGGCGAAGTAAACAAAACAGATAAATAATTTTTTATAAAATCAAAATACTATGTTGAAAGAAACACCGTTTACAGCAACCCACATTGCGTTGGGCGCTAAGATGGCAGATTTTGCTGGTTTTAACATGCCTATTCAGTATCCGACAGGCATCAATCGTGAGCACATGATCGTACGCGAAGGCGTAGGTGTGTTTGACGTTAGTCATATGGGTGAGTTTTGGGTAAAAGGCGAAAAAGCCTTGGATTTCCTGCAGTACATCACCTCTAATGACGTATCGAAACTGGAAGCCGGCAAGGCGCAATACACCTGCTTCCCGAACGGAAAAGGCGGTATTGTGGATGACCTTATTCTATATATGTATTCCACCACCAAGTACCTGCTCGTAGTTAATGCCGGCAATATCGACAAAGACTGGGCTTGGGTCAACCAACACAACGACGCGCGCTTCAACGTATCGCTCGAGAATGCCAGCGACAAATACGGTCAACTCGCCGTACAAGGTCCGAAGGCAACGGAGATGCTGCAGAAGTTGACGGATGCCGAACTGAGCGCGATCCCGTACTATAGCTTCCGTGAGTGGAGTTTCGCAGGTGTACCGGGTGTCATTTTGAGTAACACGGGTTACACGGGAGCAGGCGGATTTGAGTTGTATTTCCCGAAGGAGTACGGCAAGCAGATCTGGGATGCACTGTTCGAAGTAGGTAAAGATTTCGACCTGGCTCCTATCGGATTGGGTGCCCGCGACAGTCTACGTCTCGAGAAATGGTTCTGCCTCTACGGTCACGACATCGACGATACCACGTCGCCGCTGGAAGCAGGATTGGGTTGGATCACCAAGCTCAACGCCAAAGACTTCATCGATAAGGAGTTCCTTCTGAAGCAGAAAGAGCAGGGTCTGACCCGCAAACTCGTGCACTTCATCATGCAGGAGCGCGCTATTCCGCGTAATGGATACGAGATATGCAACGCCGAGGGCGAAGTAATCGGTAACGTAACATCCGGTATCATGTTGCCCAATACGAAACAGGGCATAGGCATGGGATACGTGAAGATAGCTTACAAAGAGCCCGACACGGTTATCTACATCAAGATCCGCGAAAAGCTCTGCCCCGCTACTGTGGTTAAGTAAACACCTGTACTCCTATGGAGAAGCATCAGTTTGCCGGTAAATTAGGCGTAGTAATGGCTACTGCCGGTAGTGTCGTCGGTAAGGGAAACGTGTGGCGTTTCCCTTACCTGACGGGCGAAAACGGCGGTGGTGCTTTTTTATTGGTCTATATTATCTGTATCGTTGCTATCGGAGTACCGGTGATGATGAGTGAGTTTATCATCGGTAGACGAGGCGGAGGTAATGCCTGTTCCGCATTTGGCTCATCGCGATTCGTACCATCGTTCCTGCAGCAATATTTGTGATTTTCCTGCACGGATTAGGCTTGTTTTAATGGATAGTTGATATGGAGATAAAAACCTTTTACTGCAACCCGTATAGAGAATGTACGTACGTGCTACATGCAGTAGCAGATGATAGTAAGGAGTGCATCATCATCGACCCCGGTATGTTCGGTGAGAAGGAAGAGATGCGGGTGATGAAGTACCTGGACGAACATAGTTTGGTGCCTGCGGCAATTCTCATTACGCACAAACATCCAGACCATGTCTGCGGTCTGGATTGCCTTTTGAAACGTTGGCCTGACGTACCAATCATCGGCCTTAAGTTCGCGATGCCGGATGATATCGATGCCATGCAAGAGATAGCAGGGCTGCGATTCCGCATCTTAATAACACCCGGTCATAAAGAAGACTCGGTCTGCTATTACTTTGAGGACGATTATATTCTATTCACCGGCGACACACTCTTTGAGGGCAGCGTCGGACGCACCGACCTGCCGGGAGGGGATATGAAGGAATTGATGAAATCGCTCAATATACTGAAACAATTGCCCGACACGACTGTAGTCTATGCCGGGCACGGCTATCCTACCACTATCGGACAAGAGAAGCAGCAGAATCCGTATATGTAATACTGATTTCCTCGAGGCAACGACGGCAGAGACATTGTCCCGGATAGGTTGCACGCAACCAAGCCCGCGCCGAGGAAGAGAGCGACACCCCCGCACATTGACAAATGGCGGGGGTGTCGTGTTGGCACAGGAATCCTGCCCCGCAACGGGGACAGCTTTTATAACTGTCTGGCTCCATCGGATATCTCAGCGATATAGAAATCAGCCTTCAGTCCGGTCTTGGAGGTATAAGCCTTACCTACCTCTTCGATAAAGGTAGGAATCGCCTCTTCCTTGACAAGCGATACGGTACATCCGCCAAATCCGCCTCCGGTCATACGACTACCGATGACGCCCTCTACCTGCCAAGCTGCTTCAGCCAATGCATCGAGTTCGGGGCCGGTCACCTCATAGTCATCGCGGAGCGAGACATGGCTCTGATTCATCAGTTTACCCATTGTTAGGATATCGCCCTTCTTCAAGGCGGCGATAGCGTCCTGCGTGCGACGCACCTCGCCTACGACGTGGCGCGCACGCTTGCGGGCTACGGGGTCGGTCATCTGATCCTCTATAGAGTGGAACTCCTCAGCGGTGAGGGAAGCCAGGTCCTTGAGTTCGGGTTTGTGCAGCAGTTCGCGTATCTCACGCAATGCTTCGCCGCATTGGCGCACGCGGTCGTTATAGGCACCCGAGTCGAGATGATGCGGAGAGTGCGTATTGGAGATAACAACCTTCACACCGTCGAGTTTGACGGGCACGAGCTCAAACTGCAAGGTAGCGCAATCGAGGTCGATAGCATGATCTTTCTTGCCTTGCGCCGAAGCGAACTGATCCATGATACCGCAGTTAACACCGGCGAACTCATGTTCGGAAGCCTGACCGATGAGCGCCAGTTGCGTACGATCATATCCGGTACCGAGCAGCACATTGAAGGCATAAGCCGTCACCACCTCAAGGGCAGCTGACGAACTCAGTCCGGCTCCGGGAGGTACGTTACCGTAGAAGAGCAAGTCGTAGCCTTGTTTTACCTCCACGCCTTTCTTCACGAACTGCGCCAAGCATCCCAAAGGATAGTTCACCCACGACTTGTCAGGCAGAGGGGTTGTGAGGCAGTCAAACTCCACCGTTACCACATCGGGTATATTGAGCGAGCGAAAACGAATCACTTCGGCATCATTCGGCGCAGCCAGCAGCCATGTGCCGAAACTCAGCGCGCAGGGGAAGACGTGACCACCGTTGTAGTCTGTATGTTCGCCGATCAGGTTGACGCGACCGGGCGAGAAGAAAGCGTGTGTAGCTTCCTTGTCGTAAGCCTTCTGGAAGGCTTGTTTTAGTTCGTTAAGTTCCATTATGCTATTGATTTATTATTTTAAACGAAGGAATCCGAGGCCGAAACGCTCAACGGCTGCGCGCTCCAATTCTTCGCGAACAGACGGGTCAGCAATCTTGATGAGTGCCTTCGCGCGGTCTGCAAGCGGCAAATTACGCAAGAACGCGATACCGTGCTCAGTAACGATATACTGTGCCTGGAAGCGGGTCGTGACAACGCCTGCACCGGGTGCGAGGCGCGGTACGATCTTGGACTTGCCTTTGTTGGTCATAGAGGTGAGTGCGAGGAAGCACTTACCGCCCTCGGAGAGAGCTGAACCGTAGAAGAAGTCGTGCTGTCCGCCTACGCCCGAGATGACGGTCTCGCCGATAGAGTCGGCGCAGATTTGGCCGGTAAGGTCCACCTCGATAGCCGAGTTGATGGACATAGCCTTCGGGTTCTGGCGAATAATCTGCGGATCGTTGGTCCACGCCACGTCACGGATGACAAAGTCGCGATTGCCGTCCACGTAGTCGTACAGGTTGCGCGAGCCCAGAATCAGGCTACCTACCGACTTGCCGGGCAATATCTTCTTGAGCGAGTTATCGATAATACCCTTCTCTATCAGAGGCAGCACGCCGTCGGTGATGGCCTCTGTATGCAAGCCGAGGTGTTGGTGTCCGCTCAGTGCGTTGATGACGGCATTGGGAATACCACCTACGCCGATTTGAATCGTTGCGCCGTCGGGTATCTCGTTAGCGATATAGTTACCTATCTTGGTCTCAATAGGCGAAGGCACGGGCGTAGGCACTTCTACCAGAGGCACGTCGCCGCGGCACATAGCAGAGATCTTTGACACATGAATGACCGGATCACCAAAAGTGCGAGGCATGTATTTATTGACCTGCGCGATGATCGTCTTGGAGCACTCTGCGCCGGAGAAAGCAATATCGGCCGACACGCCGTAGGAACAGTAGCCGTCCTCATCCGGTTCGGATACATTGAGGAAGGTGACATCTACAGGAATCAGTCCGCTGCGGAACAGACTCGGAACCTCGCCCAGGAAGCAGGGAATCGTGTCTGCTACACCCTCTCGCATCGCATTGCGGAGATTGTTCGGCACAAAGATGGATAGCGCACGGAAGGAGTCGATGAGTTCCTTCTTGGCGTATGGTGCATCTTCGGGATCTACGCCAAAACCGCTTATGAGTTTGACGTCTCTAAGCTCGGGAGCCCGTGCAGTCAGAGCCTTGAGCAGTACGGTCGGAATAGAGGTGGAGCCTTGCACCACAATGGTATCACCGCTCTTGACCAGTTTGACCGCCTCCGCAGGCGTTACATAATTATATTGAGCCATACTTATTCTTCTACGTTTTTGTAATCCTCATTGAATTGTCTCAGTCTTTGTTCGAGGGCTTCGTACTGATCGTCACGAATAGCGCTGGAGCAGCCACGCAGTCCTTCACGCATTGCTCCGGTCGATGAGAGCGAGATGGCGGAGATACCGTAATAGATGAGTTTATTGAGCAGTCTCTCTCCCGTCCAGTTCTTATAACCAAAGGTAAAGAAGAAGCCGTCACCTACGGGACGTCCGTCGGCATCCTTGTCATAGACTACGCGGAAACCGTTGCGGAGCATGATCTCCTTAATCTTTTGCGCGCGGCGCGCGTACTCGCGCGTGTTCTCCACAAAACGCAGTTGACCCTTGCATGCCGCCTCGAACATCGCTGCCATGCCAAACTGTACGGAGTGCGTCACGCCCGACGACAGCGAGTAGAGAATCATGTAGATGAAGTTGCGCATGAACTGTCCGTCGTTGCCGTAGCGTTCGCCGAGCAGCGGATAGCATTTCTCGGCCAACTCGGGTTCAACGGCGATGATGGCACCACGCTGACCGGCATATGAGAACATCTTCGAGCACGAGATGACATGCACGCAGTTCTTGGTATAGCGTCCTACGGTCGGCTGATAAGGCGGCTGATACGGTACGCCGCGTTTCTCGCGGAAGTCCATATTGAGGTACGCCAGGTCTTCGATGACAATGACATCATATTTCGTAGCCAAGCGACCGATAGTCTCCAGTTCCTGCTCCGTGAGGCACATCCAACTCGGGTTATTGGGGTTGGAGAAGAGCATCGCAGCAATACGTCCGGTCTTGAAGTGACGCTCCAGTTCGGCCTCCAGCTTGTCGCCGCGGAAATCCGCCACGTCGAAGGCATCCACGCGCACACCGATGACCTTACACTGCTGTTTCTGCACAGGGAAGCAGGGATCCACAAACAGGACGGTGTCCTTCTGTTTGGATACCTGGCTCATCGTGGTATTCAGCGCAAAGGCCGCCTGCATACCGCCTACGGAGGGCACGATGCACTCCTCAGGGATATCGAGGTTAATAAAGGCCTTGATGAACTCATGTCCCCAATGCTTCACCTCGGGTATACCCGTGATAATGGGATATTTGGATCCTTTGCCGGCCAAGAGTGCTTTGTGTTCGGCTTCGATACCGATTTGCTCGGCCGGCAGACCGGGTTCGCCCAATTCCATGTGGACAAACTCGATACCTGTAGCCTTCTCGATATCCTTGACAACACCCACCAACTGACGTATCGTAGCTGCGCCCAATTCGTGTGCGTTTCTCAGACCGAAGTTCACACAGGTCTGGTCCACAAGTTGTTTATCCAGTGGTATTTTGTTCATGGTCTTATAATTTGATTCCGTTCTTATAGCCGGCTTCAACAGCGGCTACGTTGCTTTCGACGATGGCTTCGCCCTTACGTGCAAAGACGCGGCGCACACCGGCAATCATCTTATCGTGGTCGATACCCAACATCGGAATAGCAGCTCCGAGCAATACCATGTTTGCTGCCTGCGAGGGAGCTCCGGCTTCCTTAGCCAGCGTCTCCACATCGAGTGCCACGTGGTTCTTAACGGCTGCCAGATGCTTGTTCAGCTCCTCCATATCGGGATAGTTGGGGATATTAACGAAGGGAGCATTGGAGGTAACGATCCATCCGTCGGGTTTGAGGTACGACACATAGCGGAGAGCCTCCATCGGTTCGAGCGAGATGATAAGGTCTGCCCCACCCTTGGGAATCAGGTCAGAACAAATAGGCTCGCTGCTGATACGCAGATTCGACTGCACGTCACCGCCACGTTGTGAAATTCCGTGCACCTCGGCCTGTTTCAAATAGAGTCCCTCAGTCAGAGCGGCTTCGCCCACTACGGTTGCGATGGAGAGAATACCTTGGCCACCTACACCGGCCAGAATTATATCTTTTTTCATATTCTTTTCGATTAACAATTAAACATTAGCCATTAACCTTTCGCCATTCGCCATTATTTCTTTGCGGCTTTGAGGTGACGTTTGAGCGTCTGGATGCACTCACGGCGAGCAATCACAACGGAAGTGCCGTTGTAGTCAATCTCCTCGCGCAGTACTTGCTTGATCTCCTCCATATTCTTAGGCAGAGGCACAACGACGCGTAGGTGTTCCGGTTCTACGCCCAGACCCGTGCAGATAGCCTCCAGGCGACCTGTACCGGCAGAGTCCTGACCACCCGTCATACCGGTGGTGAGGTTATCGGAGATGATGATAACGACATTGCTCTTGCTATTCACGCAGTCCAGCAGACCGGTCATACCGCTATGCGTAAAGGTCGAGTCACCGATAACGCCGATAGAGGGATGCTGGCCGGCATCGGCAGCACCTTTGGCCATCGTAACCGATGCTCCCATTTCGAGGGTAGCGTGCAATGCCTGATAGGGAGGCAGAGCACCGAGGGTATAGCAACCGATATCGCCGAATACGCGGGGATTCTTGTACTCCTTGAGCACCTCATTGAGGGCGGAATACATATCGCGGTGACCGCAACCTTGGCAAAGCGCGGGCGGACGGTTAACGACGAGTGTATCTGCTTCGCGCGTAGGCAGCGCCTCCAGACCGAGGGCGGCACGTACGCAGTCAGGACTGAGTTCTCCCATTCTCGGCAGCGCACCCGTGAGACGACCGATCACCTTTACCGTAGAGGGTACCAATCCGCGGATGAGTTCCTCCACCACGGGCTGACCTTCTTCGATCACCATAACTTCCTCCGTGCCGTCCTTCACCATTTGGTCGATGAGGGCTACGGGCAGCGGATACTGGCTGACCTTCAGGATCGAATAACCCATTTCGGGACGATAGTTCTCCATCAGATAGTTATAGGCAATACCCGTAGCGATGATCGCTTTCTTGGGATTAGAGCCCTTGACGTAGCAGTTGTGGCTGCTCTCGTTGCTGAGTGTGACGAACGAATCTTGCGCAGCTACCAACTCGGCATAATTACCTTTGGCGAAAGCGGGCAGCAGGATGAAGTGCTTCACATTGTCAGGCATCTTCATCGTATTCTGCTTAGGCGTATTCTCGCGCGTCTCTACCACAGCGCGGCTGTGGGCCATACGGGTCGTCACACGCAGCAGAATCGGATAATGAATCTTCTCCGACAGCTCAAATGCCTCCTGAACCATGTCATAAGCCTCCTGTTGATTAGAGGGCTCAAAGCACGGAATCATGGCAAACTTGGCATAGAAGCGGCTGTCCTGCTCGTTCTGCGACGAGTGCATCGAGGGATCGTCAGCTGCTACGACCACCAAACCGCCGTTCGCGCCGGTGATACTGCCTGCCATAAAGGCATCCATACAAACGTTCATGCCCACGTGTTTCATGCACACGAGCGCACGTTTTCCCATGTAAGACATACCGAGTGCAGCCTCCATGGCAGTCTTCTCATTGGCTGCCCATTTGCAGAAGATCGGAGCCTGACCTTCCGGACGCTTCGCTTCACGCATTTGAATGTACTCGGTGATTTCCGTAGAAGGAGTGCCGGGGTACGCATATACGCCGCTCAGACCTGCATCGATAGCACCTTGAGCGATAGCCTCGTCTCCAAGAAGTAAGTGTTTCATGTTAGTATTTTTTACGGTTAAAATGTTTTACAACATATAATTATCGGCTTTTTCCGATTTCGGGGGCAAAGTTACAAAAAATTTTTGACATACGCAAATAAAAAACAAAAAATTGCACCCGGACGTGCAATTTTTTTTCGAAACCCTCAATCCAGCATGATAAATGCGGCCCAATACTCGGGTGCTTCGTAAGTATCCCGGACTGCGCGCACCGCTTCTTTGAAAGCAGTATGTCTGTCCCTCTTTTCGATGAGCCATTTGGTATAGAACGTGGTCATCAATAGCCGTGTAGCGCCATCATCCACCTTCCATAGTGACATAATGAGCGAACGTGCTCCGGCCAGTTTGAATCCGCGCTGAAGGCCAAAGACCCCTTCCCCGGAAATGAGTCCGAGACCGGTCTTGCAGGCCGACAGGGCTACCAGTTCGGTACGGCTCATATCCATAAGGGCGATATCCCAAGCGGTCATCCTTTCGCCGGCTGTCATATAGAGTCCGCCCTTCTGCAGGGTGTAGGCATGTTTGTCGTTAGGCAGGTAGTAGCCGTGCGTTGCAATATGCACGAGTGAAGTGTTTTGTCCCGACAGCGCCTTGAGTGCATCTTTGGTGGCATTGCGGGCGGTATAGATCTCTGCCCTGCAGCCGGCCTGCGTGAGCAGTTTATGAATAGCCTCTGCCTCCGTCAGCGAAGCCGGCAAGGCCGGTATATTCTCCGCAGGTGTATAGTCAATACCGCCGAAGATAGCCGCACCGGTCGGCTGCGCAGCTATTGGATTACTCTTAATAATTCGCGTAGAAGACACACGTCTGAGGTCATAGACCTCGCCTACGGTTCTGCTCTCATCATATGGCAGATACTCCAGCGCCAATTGATGGAGGTAGCCCGCCGGAGCAAAAGACACCGTCACACCCGGTTTCAAGTACGGGAAGAGGGGCTTATAGATGAGTTTGGCGAGCGCCTTTCCCTGATAATTCGCATCGTATAGCATAGTAGGCGGCAAAGGCCGACCGTTAGCGCCTAATAATAGAGCTTCCAGTTCTTTTTCCGTGAAGAGCGGTACGAGCATCGGCCGTTCGGCACGAGCGCGCAGAAGCAAGGCATAGTACATACGCCCCTCGGCATTGTCTGTGGTAAAGAACTCGATGGCAATATGCCTTTCCTGCAACACACTGCTTATATCGCGCCAGGTCGTCTGTTGTACCGCCTTCGCCTTGCGATAGGCAGCTGCAGAGGAAGTGAATTGGCTCTCGAGCTGATTGATACGATCCTGCATTTGACGCTGGCGGAACGACTTATCTGATGCATGCGTCCGCTCGTAGGCCAGCTGACTCTTCAGCTCGCCTAACTCCCGCCAACGGGCGATGAGGGTTTCGTCGCCGCAAGTCAGAATCGCGTTGCGCACCTCCTTCGTCGACTGCAGGAGCAGCCCCTTGCGGAAGAGTTCGTTGTCGTAGAGCAACCCTGCCAACGTCGGATCGTTCTCTATATAGGAGGTACCGAAACCGGTAAACAGGCGTTCCACCAGATCCGACATCGACAGCCAGAAGGCCTCACGCTGATATTCGGACATATAATCGAGCGAGGAAGCATAGAGTTCGCGGCAGAGTTTCATAGATTGGAGGAACTCTGTTTTGGCCGTTGCTATATCGCCCGTAGAGGCCGATATCTGTCCCATCAGTGCTACGGTTCTAATATACGGCAGATAGTGTTCGCCTACGCTCGCGCGCCATATATCCAAGGCCTGCCGGCAATATTCCATCGCCGTTCCGCCGTCGCCCTGACCCTTGAAAGCGGTCTCTGCTCGTTTGGCCAAAACGGCTGCGAAGAGGGGATGACGGTCGCCATACGCGCTCTGCGCAGCCCGTTGTGCCTCCAATATCTCATCGTAGGCCTGCATCGACTTATTCAAACTCAGATACACATCGGCCAACTCGAGTTGCGTATCTGCATAGCCGGCTGCATCTTCGGAGGGGAGATCCAACTGATAGATTTCTTGCGCCCGCTTGAGCAGCATCTCGGCCCGCTTGAGTTTCTGCTGACGGATGCAGAGTCGGCCTACGGTCGTGAGCGCAGCGGCATATTCGCGGCTATGCTCGCCGGATACCTCCTTTTGGATATTGAGTGCATCATTGGCATATTGCTCCGCGCGTGCGTAGTCGCCTACGGATAGATAAAGGTCTGCCATGTACTGCAACACCACAGCACAATCGGGATCCAGACGTCCGAGCAGTTTGCGACGGATACGGAGTGCCTCCGAGAGGTGCTGTTCACCTTCCTGAAAACGACCGAACTGCGTATCACGGATACCGAGTTCGATGAGCGAATCCGCTCGAGTGGGATCCATCGTCGGAGCAGCCTTCGATTTCAGACTCGCGCACATCATCGCGCAGCACAATAGGACGGATGCTAAAAATAGGCGTTTCTGCATAGTTTTTCTCCTTTCAGGGCCAAAATTCGGTGCAAATTTACAACAAATATTGCAAATATGCAAAAAAAAATACTTTTTTTGTCAAAAAATTTGCATATATCAAAAAAAAGCAGTACTTTTGCACCCGCTTTTGAGAAAAAATGCCTTTTGGCACCTAAAAAGCAGGTCTCCCTAGCTCAGTTGGTAGAGCAGCTGACTCTTAATCAGCGGGTCGAGGGTTCGAGTCCCTCGGGGGACACCAAAAGAGGAAGCGGGTGAGATTCACTCGCTTCTGTTTTTTAGTATAACGATGGCCAACGAACGACAAATATACACGGGTTCCGGCAAAGGGATCTACAAGGATCGCGGGAGTAAGTTTCTCGCTTTTGCAGAGCCTATCGCCGACGAGGATGCCGCCAAGGCGCGTATCGCGTGGTACAAGAAGAAATACCACGACGCGCGACATGTATGCTACGCCTATCGCTTAGGCGAAGATCTCTGGCGCACCAAGGACGACGGCGAACCGCACGGCACGGCGGGTCTGCCAATACTGCGCAGCATCGATGCACGGAATCTGGATAAGGTGCTGGTCGTTGTGGTGCGTTACTTCGGCGGAACGCTGCTGGGAACAGGCGGCTTGATGGTGGCCTACCGCGAAGCCGCAAAAGCAGCACTCGAGAACAGTTGATAATTGACAGTTGACAATTGATAATTGATATTCACCAATGATCGTTACCAAGCGATGGACATTCAGGGATATTGTGACGCTCAGTAGCGTGGAGGCTCTGCTGGAACACCGGCAGGAGCACCCTGATAGCGCGTATATGCTACTCTGTCAGAGCGGACATATGGAGATGATCTATCGCGGTGAGAAGAAGCATATCGGTAAGTTCGACTTGCTGATGTCGGCGGCCGACCAGGTGCCCAATGAACGGGTTGAGTCGGAGGATTTCCGCTGTACCATCTATGCGCTGAAAGCCAAGTCGCTGGATGATATCCTCTACGCCTGCATGAAGGAGGAGCCGAACTGGATGCGCAAGTTGCGCTACGTGCTGGTCCACCCTATCCTGCATCTCACACGCCGACAGGTACGCCTCATCAGTGCCTACGAGGGGCTCATCCATTTCTATGCGGATAATATTGTCGAGACTAAGACATCAAAGGTTGAACGGATGCGGCGCCGTATCGCTTTTCTACAAGGTCAAGCGATCGTGCTGGAGTTCATGAGTTGGATCGATGTGGACAAAGATAACGACGAGAGGCAGATGACCAACAGCGAACGCACCAGCGGAGAGCGAACCAAAGAGCTGTACCTCCGATTCTATGAGTTGCTCTACACCTACGGATTGGTCGAACGCCGCGTAGGTTGGTACGCCGAGCAGATGCATATCACTCCCGCCTACCTGCATCATATCTGCACCGAGACCACGGGTGACTCGCCCCAACAGATCATCAGTCAGATGATTCTCAAGGAGGCCAAACAGCGGCTCAGCAGTCCCGAGGCCTCCATAAAAGAAACCGCCTTCGCGCTCAACTTCGGCAGCGAAAGCAGTTTCTGCAAGTTCTTCAAGAAAGCCGTCGGCGTCTCGCCTACGGAATTTAGGAATACAAGAAACGCTTGATAGACCGTTTCGGGGTCTTCTTAAACTCTTCAGTCCTCAGTTCGTACGACAAGATCTGGCTATACTGCGGCAGATGTTCGTTTACATGCTTGACGGCGTGTTCTATGGCTGTCATTATATCCTTCGTTACGGCCTCCGCCACCTGTTCCTTCGTACGCGTATGCGCACCCTTACGATGACGATTGCGTGCACGCTCCTTCTTCTCCGCTTCCTGGTCGGGATAGATGAGTGCCACCAGTTTGTTATCACGCTGAACGATGAGCGACTCGGCAATACCGGGCTGCATATTCAGTAGTGACTCGATCTCCTCGGGGTAGATATTCTGTCCGCTAGAGGACAGCAACATCGTCTTGCAGCGACCGCGGAGGAAGATATTTCCTTCTTTATCCACGACACCTAAGTCGCCCGTACGCAGCCAACCGTCCTTGGTGAAGGTGGCAGCCGTAGCTTCCTCGTTGCGATAATAGCCGGTCATGACGGCCTCGCCGCGTACCTGCACCTCACCCGCAATCGTTGTGGGATCCGAGGAGTCGATTCTGAGTTCCATCCTATCTACTACCTTACCGCAACTGCGGGGCTTGAACTCCTTCCAGTCGCTGTAGCCGATCAGCGGTCCGCACTCCGTCAGGCCGTAGCCTACGATGAGCGGGAAACCCACATCCATCAGGCAACGCTCCACCTCCTCGTTCAATGCAGCACCGCCGATGATCACCTTCTGGATATTACCGCCAAAGGCAGCGCGCAACTCCTTGCCGATACGTCGGCGAATCAGCATTCCTATTCCCGGGATATTCCAGCAGAAGCGGAACAAAGGCTTCGTCACGATGTCTCTGAGTTTCTTCTGATAAATCTTCTCCAATACCATCGGAACGGAGAATACCAGATACGGTTTGCACTCCTGATAGGCCTGCAGCACGATCGGTGCGGCCAGTTTGGTCAAGAAGTACAGAGGTACACCCGCCGCGAAGTGATAGATCAACTCAAACGACATACCAAACATATGCGCCAACGGAAGGATTGACACATACTTCATATCAGGTGTAGTATAGAAATGTTCGGTGATGAAGGTGAGATTGGTCGATAGCGAGCGGTAGGTCAGCATCACGCCCTTGGGGCTGCTGGTCGTGCCGGAGGTATAGTTGATGAGCGCGAGCTCGTCGAAGTTATCGTCTCGATAGTGTATATCCGCGGGGGTCAACGCTTGCTCCAATTCGGGCAGTTCGCTGAAGTCATTGAGCGAAACCACGGCCTTCAGATCCGGCATCGACTCGCGATCCATCTTGGCAATCAGCGCCGACGAAGCCAATAGCAGTTTCGTTTCGCTGTGGTTAACCAACTTAGCCGCATCCTCGGGCGTGAAATCCGGCAGGATACTTACTACCACCGCTCCGTGCGCCAGTATCGAGAAGAACGCTACCGCCCAGTTGGACGAGTTGGGTCCGTACAGCGCTATACGGTCGCCACGTTGGATATCATACTGAGTATATAACAGGCTCAATCGAGCCATCGTTTCCGATGCTTGTGCGTATGTATAAGCCGTCGGACGTCCGTAGTCGGTAAAGGCGGGACGCTCCCAATTTGCGGGAATTGTCTCATTCAAAAATGAAAAGAGATGTCTATTTGGCGTATTCATATTCCTTATTATCATCAAAAGCGGCTGCAAAGATAGCGATTTTTTGTCAAATACACAAATAAATCATTCATTATTTGAGATTTGGACAACACTCTTTCAAATTCGGAATATAACGGTGAACGGATAAAGGTTATAGGTTATTGGTTATAGGTTATAGGTTAGTGGTTAGGGTATGCCATAGGGGATCGTCGGGCACGGGAGCTTCGATGGTGATCTCCTGTTTGGATACGGGATGAATGAATCGGATACTGCGGGCGTGGAGCGAGATGCCTCCGTCCGGATTCGAACGGTGCGCTCCGTACTTGAGGTCGCCCTTAATCGGGCAACCGATAGCAGCGAGTTGGCAGCGGATCTGATGATGCCGTCCGGTCTCGAGGTCGATCTCCAGTAGCGAGTAGCGCTCCCCTACCGCCAGCGTGCGGTAACTCAGTACCGCAAGTTTGGCATCCTTGGTATCGGCACGCGTGATAAAGGATTTATTGAGTTTCTCGTTTCTTACGAGGTAGTTCTCCAGTCTGGCTTCTGCGGCTTTGGGTACGCCCTGCACGATGGCCCAATAGGTTTTGCGTATCTGATCGTGCGAGCGGAACATATCGTTCAGCCGCGTCAGCGCCTTCGAGGTACGGGCAAAGAGCACTACCCCGCTCGTAGGACGGTCCAGACGATGCGTCACGCCCAAGAAAACCTCACCGGGCTTATGGTATTTGTCCTTGATATAGGCCTTGACGGTCTCGCTCAGCGGCGTGTCACCCGTCTTATCGCCCTGCACGATCTCGTTACAGGTCTTGTTGACGGCTATGATATGATTGTCTTCGTAGAGTACGGTCACAACAATTGATAATTGACAATTCTTATCCTTTCGGAACGATTATTTGATAATTGATATTTATTCTATCCAGGGATAACGTTTTCTCAGCTCATCCGCACGGGCTTCGGTCGCGGCCTGAAAGCGGCGATAGTCGTCGCTATCGGGATAGAGCGGCCGGTGGTTGCGGTCGAGATACAACTGATGCAAGACGCGCATTGTCTCGCGGTTCTCATCCTTATATAAATAGGTCTTCTCAAACCGCTCCCAAATATAGTCGATTGCGGTCTCGGAGGGATGCATCATATCCGAGGCATAGAAGCGGTAGTCACGCAGCTCATCCATCAGGATTTCGTAGGACGGGAAGTAATTGATAGTTGACAATTGACAGTTGATATTGTTCAGTTTTTCAATGGCGAGCAGCAGGGTTGCCTTCGATAGTTGATTCTCGTGCAGACCGTCTTTTAGATGACGAATAGGAGATACCGTAAACACAAATCGTTTATTCGCATGCTTTTCAACGACACTTTGCCACAACTCTACGATCTCATCTACGCTCATTCGACGGCGAATAAAATCGCTTGCCGGACGCTTCTGACAGTTGTCCACTACCTCGCCCGTAGCCTTATCCACATACACCCAAGCGGTGCCAAAGGTAATAATCGCCACATCGTGCTCGGCGATCAAATCGATATGCCGCGCAATCGAAACGGGGTTATAGAGCGTACCCGTCGGATTGACCGTCACGCGGAAAAAGTACTCCCTGAGTTTGCGAGCTATGTTATTCGCAAAACACGAACCGAGCAGCAGCAACTTATCGTCATACGTAATTGTCCACTCGGAACGGGGAATCGATATAGGGGTGAAGAAGTTCAAAATTAAAAATTAAAAATTAGTTCATTATTCAAAACGCATTACTTGGGCGGGGGATATACGGGTAACGATCGCGGAGGGAGCGAGCAGCACGAGGAAGCTGACGAGTAGTATGCCGGCATTGAGTGCCACGAATCCGAGCCAGGGGAAGGCAACGGGCACAGAGGACACATAGTAGGTAGCGGCATCCAGCGGCAGCACGTGAGTGAAGTATTGCACGGCGCAAAGAATAAGCGCTATCACATTGCCCCAAAGCATACCTTTCAGCACCAGCATACAGGCGTCGGTGATGAAGATACGCCGGATGAAACGGTTGTCCGCACCCAGCGATTTCAGCAGACCGATCAGGCGGATATTATCCAGCATCATAATGATGAGACCCGATACGATATTGAATCCGCTGACCGAGAGCATCAAGATCAGGATCACCCACACGTTCATATCCAAGAGGTCGAGCCAGGAGAATATCTGATAGTTCAGATCCACCAGATCGCGCGTATAGAGCGGCTGCGGGTCGTCTTCGTCAAAGCGGTTGGCGGTAGCGAAATAGACGGCATCGCGGGTCTCCTCTAAATGGCGCATATCGTCGATGAGTATCTCGATGCCCGACACCTCGTCGTCGTCCCAGTCGTTGAGGCGTCTTACTACCGACACCGCACCCAGTACAAAGCGTTCGTCAAACTCGCCGAGGCCGGTCTCATAGATTCCAGATATACGGAACTTACGCACGCGCACCTCGTCGCCGACGAAATAGCAGAGCATAGAGCTATCCACATCCAGCTTCATCAGCCGTCCGAGCCGCTGACTGATCATCACCTCCCGCTCCCCTTCCGGCAACGTGCCGCGCACGAGGTTGTCCTCAAACCAACGCCAGTAATCCGTACCCTTAAACACGACGCCTTGAAAAGCACTGTCCGTCTTGACGATACCGGGTTTGGTGGCAAACACATTGACCTCGCTTACGTGCGGAATCGTCCTCAATTGCTCAACGAGCGTATCCGAGACAGAGATAGGTTCGTATTCGTAGGTATTGTTGGAGCGGAAACTGACCACCTGAATATGCGCGCCGAAACCCGTGACCTTGCTCACGATCGTTCGCTTGAAGCCTACTACGACGGATACCGTTATCATCATCACCATCACTCCGATGATCATACCTATCAATGCGACACGCACCGCCGGTTTGGCGTGCGACGACGTATTGCCGTAATAGAGGCGTCTTGCTATGAATGTTTCGGCCTTCATTGGCACGGTTTTTGTTGTTAGTATTGCGGTTTTAACCTTGTTTACAAATGAGAAACAGTATCCTCATCATTCTATTCCTGTTAGCCTCGACGGCCTTTGCGCAGGAACCTCCGGAAGAGAAGCTGCCTCCGCGTACGGCGGAAGAGGAAGCGCTCAAGCAGACCGAACGTCTGACGCGTGAGTTGGATATCACCGATACCCTGACGCGCGACACCCTCTATCGCTTGCACCTCAAGTATGCCGTGCTGCGTCATAAGGGCCTTACGCGAGCGGAGAACTTGCAGTACATGCAGCAGGCTACCGAGGAGCTGAAGCAGATACTGAGTCCCGAGCAGTTCGACCGGTTTATGAACCACCGTTCTGCGGCGCATCCGCGCATGCCGCAGCCGCCGATGAACCGCTTAAGCGTGCCGGAGGACTTACCCGATACAACGCGTATGCTCCTGCCGCCACCGCCGCCCCCACAATGAGGCCCACCGCTATATCCCCAGGATAATGCACCCCGAGATACATGCGCGAGTAGCAGTTCAGCGCTACCCAGATCCATAGCAGCCACGCCCACGAGGCGCGGCTGATTTTTCGTGCCGCTACCGGCTCAGGGCGCGTCCATATCAGCGAGAAGAGCAGCGCTACCACACAGGTGTTGGAGGCATGCGACGAGGGAAAACCGTACTGTCCTCCCGTGTAGCCGTTGACGATATGAATCATTCCCTCCAGTGCCGGTTCATGGGTCGGACGCGGACGGCAAATGGTGTGCTTCATCAGCGTTGTCAGCCAATCGGCCAGACCTACGGCGCAGCCCATGATTGCTATGATCCACAGGGCACGCCGCCAGCCGAAGCGCCACCAGATGAGGGCGGCTATTCCTACATAGAGCGGAATCCACAGCCAACGCGAACTGATATACCACATCAGTACATCTGCCCACGAGCTATGCTGCGCATTGATCCACAGCAGCCAGGCTTGGTCTATCTCTATGAGAGAGTTCATCTATTCTTTTTCGTTCAATAGGATTGCCGTGTGACACGCTACTACGCCTGCCGTCTCGGTTCTGAGCCGCGAATTGCCCAGCGACACCGGCAGGTAGCCCGCCGCGAGTGCGTCCTGCACTTCCTTTTCGGAGAAATCGCCCTCCGGACCTATCAGTACGGTGATATTCTTACCCAAGACGATCTCGTTGCGTAACAGTCGTTTCTCACTCTCGTAGCAATGTGCGATGAAGCACTGCGAGTTCGGGTCGGGACGATGCTCGCGGACAAAGGTATCGTACGCAGTCAGCTCGTTCAACGTAGGCAGATAGGGCGTCAGGCTCTGCTTGGCGGCGGAGAGGATGATCTTCTCCAGTCGATCAGTACGCAGTTGCTTGCGTTCGGAGAAACGGCAGAGCAAGGGAGTGATCTCGTCCACACCAATCTCGGTGCATTTCTCGATCATCCATTCCAGTCGCTCGATGTTCTTGGTCGGTGCGATCGCAATATGCAGATAGAAGTCGTGTCCGCGCTGCTGGCGTTCGGACGAGAGGATACGATATTCGCATTTCTTGGGATGCGCAGCCGTGATGACCGCCTTGTAGGTCGTACCGCGGCCGTCGGTGATGAGGATCTCGTCCCCTACCCCGTAGCGCAGCACCCGCACGGCGTGACCGCTCTCCTCCTCGGACAGCACCTGACACGTCTCAATATTCGGACAATAGAACAAATACATTACATCATTACATCATTCCCTTAGAGTTCACTCTCTTTCAGTCGCTCTGCGTTCTCGGCAACGGTCAGGGCATCGATGACGCCTTGGATATCGCCGTCCATGAACGCCGCGAGGTTATAGATGGTATAGCCGATACGGTGATCGGTGATGCGTCCCTGCGGATAGTTGTAGGTACGTATCTTCGCCGAACGGTCGCCGGTCGAGACCATCGTCTTACGGCGGGCGGCTATGTCATCGATATATTTCTGATGCTCCTTATCATATATCTGCGTGCGCAGGCGCGCGAGCGCGCGTTCCTTATTTTTAGGTTGGTCGCGCGTCTCGGTGCACTCGATCAGTATCTCCTGTACCTCGCCGGTATTGGGGTTCTTCCAGTTATAGCGCAGCCTGACACCCGACTCCACCTTATTGACGTTCTGTCCGCCGGCACCTCCGCTGCGGAAGTAGTCCCAGCGGATCTCGCCCTCGTTGATATGCACCTCAAACTCATCGGCTTCGGGCAGTACGGCTACCGTGGCCGCCGAGGTATGCACGCGGCCTTGCGTCTCCGTCACGGGTACGCGCTGCACGCGGTGCACTCCGCTCTCATACTTGAGCGTGCCGTATACGTTCTGGCCGGTTACATTGAAGATGATCTCCTTATAGCCGCCCACGGCACCTTCCGAGAAGGAGGACACCGAGTACTTGAAACCCTTGAGCTCGAAGTACTTGGTGTACATGCGGAAGAGATCGCCGGCAAACAATGCTGCCTCGTCGCCGCCCGTTCCGCCGCGAATCTCCATAACGACGTTCTTACCGTCCTCGGGATCTTGCGGCAGGAGCATGAGTTTGACCTCTTCCTCCAGTTTGGGCAGTTGGGGTTCCAGCTCATCGATCTCCGCACGCGCCATCTCCTTCAGTTCGGCATCCGTCTCGTTGAAGAACACCTGCCGCGCGTCCTCCAAGGCATGCACAGCCTTGCGATAGCGACCTGCTGCTTCCAACACGCGTTCCAGGTCGTGGTACTCGCGGTTCAGTCGCACATAGCGAGCCTGATCGGCAATTACGGCGGGGTCGGTTAGTAGGAGACTCACCTCATGAAACTTAGCCTCCAGACCGTCTATGCGTTCCAGTATATCCATTAATAGACAAATATATCGTTAATCTTCAGTTGCTTCAACTGACCTTTGGTCTTCAGGTAGTTCATGTCGATCTTCTTGGGGTCGCCTAATACCATGTAGCGGTAGGTACGGTTAGCGATACGCTCGCGTTGAAAGTTGAGCACATCCTCCAGCGTCATCTCCTGAACGGCCTTATAGACATCCTCGTTCCAGTCGTGGTCCCAGCCCAGGTCGCGGAAGTAGAGGTAGGCGCTGATGGCACCGTAGCCCACGTAGCGTTTCTTCTCCATTTTCTTCAGTAGCGAGGTCTTAGCCTGCTCAAAGGCGGCTTCCGACTTAGGCATATCGTTGCAGATCTGACGGAAGGTCTCTACGCACTCCTGCAGCTTATCGTTCTGCGAGAGGATGAAGGTGTAGAAGTAGTTCTGTTCGTTCTGATAGTCGGGCGTGCAGAAGTTCGCGCCCGAGGCATAGCACAGCGCGCGGCTCTCGCGCATCTCCTGGAATACGATGCCGCCCATCGAACCGTCGAAGTATTCGTTGAACAGGCGGATGACGGCTTCATCTTTCGGCGTGTACACTTCGCCCCAGTTTGCATAGGTCACCAGGTAGATGTTATTGGCCTTATAGGGAGCTACCCACACGTCGGATTGCTTGATCTCAAGGGGCAGAATATGTTTGGGTTCGGTCATCTGGTCGCGGTTGGCGAGTTGCAGCAGACGGCTGTCCTTGACGATCATATCCATCGCCTTGTCGCCGGCGGTGGCACCGTAATAGATCACGTGCTTGATACCGGGCAGTTGTGCGCGGAAGGTAGCGAGCAATTGCTGACCCGACAGTTTCTTCATCTGTTTGGGCGTCAGGATCTGTTGCTTGCGGGCATCCAGACCGTACATACCGCTCTGCATCAGCGCCGAGAAGCAGGAGCGCTGGTCGCTCTTGAGGTCGTTATGCGCTTTGATGCGGTCGTTGACCACCTCGCGGAAGGCGTTCTCATCGGCTGTGGAGGTCAGGAGCCAGTCTTCCAGCAGTTCCAGCGAAGGCTGCATATTCTCCTCCAGACCGTATATACCTACGGTCGTCTCGTTCTCGCCTACCGACACCCACATCTCCGAGGCCAGCATATAGAGCTGACGCTGACGCTCATCGGCCGTCATGTTGCCCGTTCCGAGATAGTCGATATAGTCGGAGAGCAGTCCGAGTTCGGGCATCTGTGCCGAACCCTTGTCGAAGGTGAAGGTCAACTCAAACAAACGGTTCTGGGTGTTCATCTTATACACAAACTCCTGTCCGCCTTCCATCTCCTTGACCAGCACATCGTTCTCCATATCCAGGAATCGCGGCTCGATCGGCTCGGCGTGCATCTCGCTCAGTTTCTGCACAAAGTCCGAGGTCTTATCCCGATTCATCTCGATCGGCGTGATGGTCGGTTTCTCGATCGCGGGAGGCAGCGCGCCTTCGCCTTGCTCCTTATAGACGCACACGTAGTTGTCGCCGAAGTACTTATTGGCCATCTTTACCACATCATCTTTGGTCACTTTCTCCAGAAGGTCGGTACTAAAGAGCACCTGCTCGTAGGGGATACCGTAGATGAAGCTGCTGAGGCAGGTATAGACGCGGCTGCTGTTGTTATCCAGGCTCGACATCTCGTAGCGGCGTTTGTTGTTGACGATGGCTTTCAGCAGCTCCTCGTCAAACTCACCGCGTTTGAGTTTCTCGATCTCGTCCAGCAGAATCTGCTTCACCTCTTCCTTCTTCTGTTTGGTCTTAGCCTGACCTACCATATAGAACTCCGAGAAGTCATTGCCCTCGTCCAGCGCGGCAAACGAACCCAAGAGACGCTGTTTCTGGGTGATATCCACATCAATGAGACCGCACTTACCGTTGCTCAATACGGCGTCCATCATTCTCAGCGCCGGTATATCCTCGCTCTTCACATTGGGCATCGTCCAAGTCAGCCATACTTCGGGTGCCTCGTTGCCGTACACGATCGTGTCCTTGTGGGCCTTGAGCGGCTTATGGTCGGGAGCCTCAAAGGGCTTGATATCCTTGTTAGGTTTCCAGTCGCCGAAGTAGCGCTGAATGATCTCCATTGCGTGGTCGTACTCAAAGTCGCCCGCGAGGATGATAGCCACATTGTTGGGACGGTAGTACTCTTGGTAGAAACGTTTGATATTCTTCAGGCTGGGATTCTTCAGGTGCTCTTGCGTACCGATGACATCGTGTTGACGATACGGTATATCGGGATAGAGAGCCTGGTTGATAGCCATCAGCACCTTATCCTGATCCATCGTGGAGTACATATTGAACTCCTCATATACGGTCTCCAGCTCGGTGTGGAAGCCGCGTACGACGAGGTTCTGGAACCGGTCGCTCTCGATCATCGCCCAGCGCTCCAACTCTCCGGCAGGGATCACCTCGTGGTAGCAGGTGCGATCCGTGGAGGTGTAGGCATTCACGCCGGTAGCACCGATGAGCTGCATCAGTTTGTCAAACTCATTGGCGATAGCGACCTGCGAACTCAGATACGATACGCTGTCGATCATCTTGTAGATGGCCTTGCGCTCGGCGGGGTCAGTGGTCTTGCCGTACTGCTCGTAGAGCTCGTCTATCTGATCCAGGAACTCTTTCTCCTTCTCATAGTCCGTGGTGCCGTAGTGGGTGGTACCCTTGAACATGATATGCTCCTGATAGTGTGCCAGACCGGTCGACTCCAAGGGGTCGTTCTGTCCGCCGGCACGTACGGCTATGTAGGTCTGAATCTCCGGTTTCACGTCGTTGCGCGACAGATAGACGGTCAGACCGTTGTCCAGGGTATAGATCCTCGTCTCCGTCGGATCACCCTTTACACTCTGGTAGTTAATTCCCTGCGCTACCACGGCCATCATCGCCGCCAGTAGCAATACGAATTGCTTCTTCATAATATCAATTATCAATTGTCAATATCAATTATCAATTATCAATTATCAATTTATTCAAGCTTTCTCTTGCTCCTCACTTTCTTAATGGCTTGCGACTGGTTCTTCTTCGTCACCGTTCCCGTCTCGGCGTACTCCTTGATATTATCCAGCACGACGCCTACGCGCCATTCTACATTGTTGGTCCAGACGCGGTTGGTGACAAATATATTGAAGAACCACCCGAATCGCATATTGATCTCCAGTTGCACGCGTACGCGGGCGCTGTCCAGCGGCGTGATATGGAACTGCGCGTTGGCCTTATCCAGCATCGAGCCCGAGTAGTCGATATCCAGGCGCGAGTGGTAGGTTCCGTTGATGACGGTGTCGTTGTAGTGACCGCCTATTCGTCGGTCCTTAAACATCGGCTTGCCGTTGACGATCACGTCCAGGATATTGTACGACTCGCGGGTCACGGGGTCGTAGTGACTCTCCTTGTAGTTGATAGCTAGGGCATCGCGCTCCGAGTTGCCCTCGTTGCCCGTGCCGATATAGGCCCAGGTGAAGAGTTCCTGCACATCGGCCTGAAACTCATACACGAACTTATCCACTACCTCCATCACCCTTTCTTCCGGCACATTAAACTCACATTCACTGAGCGTGTGGAAGGTCTTGTTCGAATACGAACTCCACACCGAACTCAGCAGAATCAATACCATTGTTTTCATATATCAAATATCAATTATCAATTATCAATTATCAATTATTTTGTCGCTTCGACGATGTTCATCAGCAGCGCTGCCACCGTCATCGGCCCTACTCCACCCGGTACGGGCGAGAGATAGCCGCATTTTTCCGCTACGCTCTCTCTATCCACGTCGCCGTGCATCTGTCCGTTGATGCGCGTCATGCCTACATCGATGATGACGGCGCCCTCTTTTACCATGTCGCCCTTGATCAGTCCCGGGCGGCTGGCTGCGACGATGAGTATATCGGCCGTTCGGCACATCTCCTTGAGGTTCGGACTGCCGGCGTGACAGAGGCTGACCGTAGCATTCCTCTCCAGCGAGTTCAGCAGCATCAGGCTCGCCAGCGGTTTATCCACTACGTTGGGCAGCAATAGACTCGCCTCGCCGTCCTCCGTATCGCGTTCTACCACGACGATATGTTTGCCTTCGGTCGTGATACCGTAGCGGGCCATCAGTTCGCGTATGCCGCGCGGTGTCGCGCTCTCGATAGCGGTCTTGCCCAATACACTTCGGCCGATATTCTCCGCCGTCAGGCCGTCCACATCTTTCCGCCAACTGATCCTCTCCAGCACGCGACCCTCCGATATATGCTTCGGCAGCGGCAGTTGTACCAGGTAGCCGTCGATGCTCGTATCCGCATTCAGGCGCTCCACGATATCGATCAGCGCCGACTCGGAGGTCTCGCCCGAGAGGTGGATACACTCCGCCTCGATACCGACGCTTAGGCAGGCGTCCAGCTTATGCTGTACGTAGAGGGCGCTCGCTTCGTCGTCGCCTACCAACACCACCGCCATCTTCGGCACCCGCTCTCCGCGTGCCTGCATCGCTTCGCACTGTGCGCGCAACTCACTCCTGATCGCGGCTGCTGTCGCTTTCCCGTCTAATACTCTCATCCTTATACTTACGAGCCGTCCTGAGCACCTTGTGCACATATTGACACACGCTCGCCGGCTCCACATAGGGTTCTACTTCGCTCCACACATACGAGTTGCCTCCGGAGTCGCGCACCACTCTTCTGGCGGCAAACACCCCTCCCGGGCCTGCGTTGTACGAAGCCAATACAAACTTGGTCTGTTCATCCTTATTGGATATGAACGCCCAACTATCCTGCAGGAACTGGATATAGCGTACTCCCGCGCGGATATTTTCCTCGGCAATCCACACCGTCGAGTCGTTCAGTCCGAAGCGCTGTGCCGTATGATCCATCAGCTGCATTATGCCTTTGGCACCCATACTTGAGCGTGCATCGTGTCGGAAATGGCTCTCCTCCCAGGCTACTGCCGCCAGCGTCTCCCACTCCCAACCGAGCGAGGGAGCCAACTCGCGAAACAGCCGTTCGTAGGGCACCATCTCATCGCGGGCTAATTCCTCCAACTCCGCTATTTCCTCGGCTTCCTCCACTTGCTCATGGACAAAACCGCCGACCATGGATGCCAGTCCGACGATGCCTGCCACCACCAGCGGCACTATCACATATCGCTTCTTAAACCGCATTAACGACGCTTTATTTGTTGGATCTTACGCATCATCTTACTCATCTGCTCGAACTGCTTGAGGAATCGGTTCACCTCCACGATCGTCGTACCCGATCCCTTGGCGATACGGTTCTTGCGGCTACCGTTCAGGCACTCGGGGTGCGTCCGCTCGTACGGCGTCATCGAGCCGATGATAGCCTCCACGGGTTTGAACGCATCGTCGTTGATCTCCACGCCCTTCAGCGCCTTGTCTGCACCCGGGATCATGCCGATCAGGTCCTTCATCGAACCCATCTTCTTGACCTGCTTCAGCTGCGCGAGGAAGTCGTTGAAGTCAAACTGGTTCTTGGCGATCTTCTTCGAGATACGGCGCGCTTCCTCTTCGTCGTACTGCTCTTGCGCACGCTCTACGAGGCTGACTACGTCTCCCATTCCTAATATTCGGTCGGCCATACGGCTGGGGTGGAACACATCCAGGGCGTCCATCTTCTCACCCGTACCGATGAACTTGATCGGCTTCTCCACGACGCTCCTGATACTCAGCGCAGCACCGCCGCGGGCGTCACCGTCCAACTTGGTCAGGATCACACCGTCGAAGTCGAGACGGTCGTTGAACTCCTTGGCCGTATTGACGGCATCCTGACCGGTCATGGCATCTACTACGAACAGCGTCTCGCTCGGCTCAATCGCCGCCTTGATGGCCGCGATCTCCTGCATCATCGCTTCGTCAATGGCCAGACGACCGGCGGTATCCACGATCAGCACGTCGTAGCCGTACGTACGCGCTTCCTTTACCGCCTTCTTGGCTTTCTCCACAGGGTTACTCTCCGTCTCCTCCGTGTATACTTTGGCACCCACCTGTTCGCCCAATACGCGCAACTGCTCGATGGCTGCGGGACGGTATACGTCGCAGGCGGCCAGCATCACTTTCTTGCCCTTCTTGGTCTGCAAGTACTGCGCCAGTTTCGCCGCGTGGGTCGTCTTACCCGAACCCTGCAGACCTGCCATCAGTATGATTGCCGGACTGCCTTTCAGGTTCATTTCTACCGTGTCGCCGCCCATCAGATCGGCCAACTCATCGTGCGTGATCTTGACCATCAGCTGACCCGGACGCAGACTCGTTATCACGTTCTGACCCAGCGCTTTCTCCTTCACGCGGTCGGTAAACTGCTTCGCCGTCTTGTAGTTGACATCGGCTTCCAACAATGCCTTACGGATATCCTTCACCGTTTCGGCTACGTTAATCTCGGTGATGCGGCCCTCACCCTTCAGGATCTTAAAACTCCGCTCTAATCTTTCCGATAAATTATCAAACATATATCTTTCTTTATCTAATTTTCGTATCCAAAAATACTCGTGCGTACGCCTGCATTTACGCTCGTGTGTACGCCTGCATTTACGCTTATATATACGCTTGTGCGCACCCGCCTACATACCTGCCCACATACGCGCAGCACGCAATGAGCCTGCAAAGGTACGACTTTTTTTTGATATATGCAAGAAAAATCGCAGATTTTATGCAAAAACCTGCGATTTTTCGGTCGTTGGTCGTTAGTCGTTGGTCGTTGGACTATTTCAGCCAATGCCGGCCACTGGCAGCCAATGACCGCTAATACCTATCACAGCTCGCATATTCCGGCTATATAAAGAGGGAGACTTCCACTCCGTAGTACTAAGGATGGCGGTGCATATTGAAAGGATCGCGATGATTCTCACGGCGCTGAGGATGACGAGCGGCGAATGCCATTCGCCTGAAATGGAAGAAAAAAGCCGAATATTATTCGGCAAAACGAACGAAGCTCTCTCATGCTCGGATGAGGACTATCAGACGGCAGAGATGGTGGGGAATAAGCTCATATTGCATATGGCGCAGGCATATCAGTTGGTGAAAGGGACGGTGAAGGTAGAGCAACCTAAGGTGAAGCCGCTGGATCAGAAACAGATACTGCTGAGTCTGCTGCCTGAAGAGTTTGAGAGTAAGATGCTATTGGATGAAGCGAAGGCACAGGGATTGAAGGAAAGAACCGCTTTTCGATGGAATGATGAATGGCAGGAACACGGCATCGTCATCAAGATCAAGCATGGAATATATAGGAAACAGTATGCTGTTGCATAGGTAACACTATCGGGAATCATTAATGAATGGTTAAAGAATGTATAAAGAATCTATAACCTTTGTGAGGTTTAAATGACTAAAAACTATAAAAAATCGCTTTGCACTTTTTGCACTTTTTGCACTTTGAAGCCCTAAAAATGCAGAAAGTGCAAAAAGTGCAAAAAGTGCAATGCAAAATTTTAATACAAATAATTATGGCACATTTTAAAGAAAGAACCGGTTTGGAGGAAATAACCGGTGCAATAAGTAAACGGAAAAATCCGGGAGTAAATGAACTGTCGATCACTCGTCGCAAGAAGATTAAGGATCCGTTGACCGGAGAAGTGGTTGATTTGGGTCCGAAGGAGATGTATGTTCTGCGCAAGCGTGATCTGAAGGAACATCCGCTATCGGAGAACGAGAAACGGAATCATGGCGATTGGCAAAAAGCATGTCAAGACGCTATGCCGATTCTTCGCGACAAGAATCATCCTCGCTACATGGAGCTCTATCACCGATGGAAAGCCCAGTTATCGGAGCCGAATCACTACAAGCAGTTTCAGGGCTATGTCAAAGCCGTCCTGAAGCAAGAGCAGACATCAGGTGATGGAAGTGATGCCGAGGGTGGCGAGGTGACGTAGTTCGTCCTTATTTGCAAATATTTTAGGATTTTTTTATTTACCACGTGTCGTCTCTTGCGAGATACAGTTCCGCCCGTTCCCACCGCCCCACATAATGAAAGCGCCCCTGAGACGAATCTCAGCGGCGCATATTCTATCCCTTGTAGGCATGCCGGTATTCCCGTGTTCTTATGGTGCATACTCCATCGTCAATACAAGAAGCCGATAATCCACAACGGAAGTTTGTGACCATAAGGGAATTCCATATCGTCAGCCAGGATGTATGAATCGGGCAGGTCTGCGATTTGTTCATAGTCTTTGTATACACCACCCACCTCAAAAGTGTACTTGCCGTCAATCTTAAAGTCACCGTGATTCTTGCCGTACTCTACCAAATGAGCGAAAGCCAATTGATTGGCAGCAAAACACTCGCGAACAGTTCCGATATTGGGTTCTTGCGCGGCTAAGGCATACAACATGTTACTGTTATCCATGAGCACCTTATCCGGTTTCTGCATTTTCTTGGCGTTCGCATAATCGGAATAGATAAGCCGAAGAATCTTAGCTTTGTCCAGATAAGTGAGGTACTCCAAGATGGTTGCACGTTGCAATCCGCTTTGTACGGACAGACGTTTGATATCGATATCGTACGGCACCGAGTTAGCTAATATATTCACCAGTGCCTTGATTTTCCGTGTGTTTTCGACTGCAACTTTACAGATACGCGGCAGTTCATCGTCAATGATATAACTAACTGTATTCTCGATTGCCGAGTAATAATCCACGATGTTTTTCAATTGCAGGAAATACGGATAATAGCCATACCGTAAGTACTCCGAGAAATACTGGAGCGGCCGACATTGATTATTCACCTCTTCGGCTAATAGCCAGGGGTTCTCAAGAATCTGCTCCAATGTATATCTGGGCAGGTCTATGTTTTTATAAAAACGCAAGAACTCCCTGAAACTAAGCCCATGAATATCATGATTAATACACCTTCTGCTCAGATCAGCATCTCCTTGCTGCATGCTTAACAACGAACTACCGCTAATGACGATTCGCATGTCCGAATACAAGTCGGCCATCTCTTTGATCTCACGGCTCCAATTGGGATATTTGTGAATCTCGTCCAAGAACAAATGTTTACCGCCGTTCTTGTAGAACTGATCCGCCAAATCCAGCAAGGTGTGCGACGCAAAATACGCACCATCACACGAGCAATAAAGCACCGACCTGTCCGACACAGAGTAGTGCTGCCGGATATACTGGCGCATAATCGTACTTTTACCGACGCCCTTGGGGCCGCGTATCGCCAACAGAGGCACATCCCAGTTAATCTCCGTTCCACATTGACGAATGATCGTCATCGGCGTTTGTTTGTAGTAACGCACATGCTTGTCAATCAGATTTTTCATAGCTTAATTTGCTTTATGTATTGAGCATAATTTTA